>NZ_JBIMJQ010000009.1:0-93865 GCF_043674215.1 Streptococcus sp. A22 | reverse complement strand
ATGAGTTTCTGGTAGAATGAGTGTTGGACATGTTCATCTGCTTTCTATACTGAGTTGGGGAATTCTAGTATATCAGACGAACATGTCTTTTTTGTTGCACTTCATTTTACAACGCGGGAAAAATAATAAATCGCTCATCAGCTTTCTTAGATAAAAATCCAACAATAATATCTTCCAGACTTTTATATGACGTTGTATTAAATAACTTGTCTCTTGAAAACTTAAATGCATCATCCCATAGATATTTTACCACCTTCTCAGAAAATCTCTTTTCTACATCGTCTCTACTTAAATCACTTGGTGAAATGAAATATGCACCTAATCTCTTGTCCTCAGATGAAAGCATACTTGTATTACTGCTAATGATTAATTCATTAATAACTTTATTAAATAGTCCCCAAGTAACAGATGTATCTGATATTTTTACATTTTTATGTTCCGCTTTATTGATATCATTTAATATCATTTTCATAGTCCATCGACGTTGAAAAGCAGTATCTAAAGTAAAAACATTCTGATCTGATGTGTTCATGGTAGCAAGGATTGTCAAATTGGACGGAATCTTTATTGGAATGTTTTCATTATCAAAAATAGCCTTAGATATATCGTAATTTACAACTGAGTATTTACTTTCACCACTATCAGTTCTATCAAGTAATTGAAAAATTTCTCCAAAAATAGCTGGAGCATTCCCTCGGTTAATTTCTTCAATGATAAGATAATACATATTCACTGAATCTTCGTAAGCCTTCCTCATTACCTTTGTGAATGGCCCAGGTTTAAATTCATATGAAATAGTTTCATCTTCTTTAATTGTTGGCAAGATTTGACCAATAAAATCCGTATTCATATAATCAGGATGGAAAACAACTCGATACATCCGCTCCTTTCCATACTTACTATCTATAGCATGACTTTTTCCAGAGCCGGGAACTCCATAGAATAGGATATTTTCCCCACCTACTTTTCGGTTGTTTGTTTTTGTTATTTCATCATTTTGATTCTCTGGATTGAATTCACTCTCAAGTAACGATTGTGTTGAAGCTAAAAAACCTAAATATTTCTCATCTGAAACAGATTCAACATTTAATTTTTCAAATTGGTAGACCTTATTTTTTACATTTTCAATTTGATATACAGGAATTGATATTTTTTCATTATCAATAACAAGTGTCTGAAGTTGTTTTAATGCTTGGATTAGACGATTATCGAATTTCATTCTATATTTTTCTAACACAGAATTCACAGTAATATCTTCACGCGAAAGCATTATCAAAATTAATGTGTTTAAATAGTCCTCATATTTTTTTGATGTGGCAACTAAATATCTATACTCGTTAATTGAAATAGAGTAATCACCTGTGGCTTTACCTAATTCAATCAAAATCTTATAAAGAAACATTACTGGAAATAGTCTAAAATCTTTACGAATTCCTTTATACTCTTCATCAATACTTGAACTAATGAACATTTTCTCGATTTGTCTTTGAACGATATCTTTATATAATCCTATTTTTTCAAAATTTCCATCACAAAGTTCCTTTATTTCGTAAAATGTTGGAGAAATTTGTGCAGTATTATAGCTATTTGATGTCATAGTAATCAAACCAAAAAATGCAGCCACTCTAAGTGCTCTATGAGTCTCAGAAATCGTAACGCCATTTTTTTCGCTCTTTATCTGAGATACTCTCTTCTTTATAAAACTTTCTAGGTTTAAGCCTTTAGAATCTTCTTGAAACTGACGTAAAAATTCTACTTGATAGCATAAACTTACAAACGAAGTATCTTGTTTCACGAGATACCAACATTCATAATTTTGAGCTGCCTCTAGTTCATTAATCTTTTGTTCTAACATTCTATTCATATATTCCCTTTCTTCAATATGTTTTCTACAAGTTTAGATAAGAAATAAGAAATTTTTGGTGGTACAGCATTACCTATTTGTTTGTTTATAGATGTTTTATTACCATAAAATACGAAATCATCAGGAAAACTTTGAATCCTTGCAGCTTCTCTAGGAGTTAGAGTACGATTTTCAATAGGATGAATAAAACGACCACCAGAAGGAGTATCAAATCGTGTCGTTATTGTCGGTGCTGGTTCATCCCAACTAAGCCTTCCATAAGAACCACTATGCACAGAATTTATTCTTTCATTCAGTACCGTAAAATTCTCACCTGATTTTACCTTTTTCATTCTCTCAACAGCAACAGTCGAGTGGTTTGTCTTTGAATGATTTGTTAATGTTGAGTTTCGTGATTCTAAATACATTTGATAATCCGTCATTGATCTTGTACTTGTGACTACGCCTGAATCTGTAGGTTCACACAAATTTGAAATGGCATCACGGACAGTTACTGAATCAAAAAAAGTTGGTATTTCTCTTCTAATTTGTATAATTGTATCTTCCCAAATATCCATATAATTAATATTAGGTACTGTGGTCCCAATAATTATCATCCTCTCTCGTTTTTGAGGGATTCCAAAGTCAGTTGCTTTTACTACTTTATAAAATAATTGATACGGTTCTCCACCAAGTAATTCAGCATCGGAAAATATACGAAGAATCTCAGCAAAAATTTCTCCATTCTGCATCGTTTGAATCCCTTTTACATTTTCCATAATGAATACTTTAGGTTTTACAGATTTTACAATATTAAAATAATGTTTAAATAGATAGTTACGAGGGTCATCCATGAAACCATTCCTAATTCTAGCTCCTGCCATTGAAAAGCCTTGACATGGTGGACCGCCAACTATCACGTCTGCATCACCTTCTTTAAAAATCCCTGCATTATCTATGTTTGCTATATCATCAATAATAACATCTACCCCGGGATGATTTAATATGTAGGAGTTTGCAATGGTTTTATCGTATTCAACTGCCTTTTTTACTTTATTTCCATTCTGAATGAATCCGAGTGAAAGACCTCCAACACCAGAAAATAAATCAATTATTTTTAACATTTCGTCCTCCACTTATCCGATATTTATAAGCAAAACTCTTTATATAGTCACTTTCAGCTTCGCTTAATCCAAAAAGCTGATTAATATAATCATCTATTTTATGGATTTCTTCTACACATAGTCTATGTTTATACTCAAACTCTGTCTGTTTTGTACCTACATAAAGTTTGGTTTCCTCTAATTTCATTTCCAAATTATTTGCTAATTCTTTAACTATTTTAGTATCGAAATTAATTGGAATTCTAAATCCATTTAACTCTTTTTGAGTTATGTGCCAACAATCAGATATACAAATCCAAAACCACCAAAATAAAGATGAATTAAACAGACACATAGCATAGTTAATATTATCGACATTACTTGAAGAAAATATCTTATACTCTGAACCTTTATGTTTATTCAAAAATGCTTTAATCCAAAATGCTGCACGCATATTTAGATATATTGATTTATCTCCTCCATCAAACAAAGAGTTTAGTGCATTCGCTTGAGATTTTATATTTTTGTAAATTGAAACATCGAAGTTATTTCCTAGTTTTGGAATAAATTTCTCTTCAATAAAATTATTTTCAATTACTTCTGAACTTTGAAAAAGAAAATCTCTTTCATTTTTATACCAATAAGTATAGTTCCCTGTAAAAATTGATACAGTAGAATTGGTATTCCTCCCAAAAATTATAGTCAATTTTTGATGCACAGATGTAAAAAGACAATCAGGCCGATCAGAAAAATTCAAAATTACCTGAGTTGGAATTAGTTTATAAAGTGTCTCCCTAATAGATTTCATACGTGGTGTTGACACATAAGAAAGTGGAATAATAAATCCTATTACACCATTTTGTTTCAATTGTGTTGAGGATTTCTCTAAAACATGAGCATAAATATTCCCATAATTTCTTTCTAGTTCTAAACCGCTTTTAGATTGTTCCACATATGGTGGATTGCCTAAAATAACATCAAATCTTCGTTCACAAAGAGATTCTTTACTTACAGTAAGTTGTTGTAAATAATCTTGTACTGTAAAGTTTTGACTTAATATTTTTGATATTCCGATAATTGAATCTATCCCATATCTTTCCAAAATATATAGAAAAATCCTCAATTTTGTAATATTGATAGAGTCAGGATTAATATCATTACCAAATATTGTTTGTAATACCGCATGTACTTCTGCAATACTGGGATTAGCGATACTTCTTTCTAGTAAATTATACTTATAATCCAAAGTCTCAATTAGAAACTCACCCGCCCCACAAGTTGGATCAAATACAGTTTTACTAAAGCAAATCTCCATAAAATTTACTTCAAAATTTATGGAGTTATCCAATTTGAAATAATCGACATTTTGTGACAAAATCTTGAAACTATTTGTAACTATAAAACTTACTACGTCATTTGGCGTATAATAAACACCTTTAGTTTTTCGTATCGATTCTCTCTCATTTAATGTTGATAATAAATCTTGTATTTCAAAAAAATTATCATAATATTCATCACTTTTATATTCAGAATAATATATTCTATTCAATTCGCTTCTCAAAACCAAAAGTTCTGAATGAGAATACTTTTGTGCTAAAAAGTTATTTACAATATTAAATGCTCTATTTAGCATATTTACGTACACCACACTCCTTTAAAAAATTAATCCATTGTGCTTTTTCCGCTTTTTACCCAATTATCAAGCTCAGAACACTTAAAAGCCCATTTTCTTCCTATTTTATGAGCTGGCATATCCATATTATGCTTTATCCAATTTCTAATAGTCACTGGTTTCACACTTAGATAAGTTGCTGCTTCTTCTATACTTATCCACTTCTCTTTCTCCATAATCTATACCTTTCACTGCTATTTTTTCTTTCCCTATAATAGCACTTTAATTAGTTATTAGCAATTTTTTGACAATAGACATCTTTATGTTATTTTTTTTGATATTTTTTGATATTTATTTATATTTAACAACATTAAATGATATTATAAAAATTTTTTAAAAAAAGCGGTGCTATTAGTAACACCGTAAATTCACACTATTTAAACCGACTAATTAACTTATCAATGCCTAAAAGTCTATTATAGGGGATAAATTTTGCATCTCCTTCACCAAAATTTTTTATATCACACTTTTCATTTAAAAAATCAAATTCAACAAAACCTAAAATATCCGCATGTGTCACACTGAACCAATCGACTAATTTTGTATCAATATTAGTATCAGTTGCATTCAATCTAACTGCGACATAAAAATTTTTAGGTTTACTGTTAAATTGCTCCAAATTAACTAAAAGTCGGCTATGATTGTATCGAAACCCCGTTTTCACATCAACACTTTCTGAAAAATCTGTAATAAAATCATAACTATCAGTTTTTCTTTGTCCTTCATATATAGTAAACATTCCGCTGGTATCAACCACTTTGTTTTTATCTTTCAGTAACTTCAAAAAAGCAATCTCACCAAGTTTTCCCATATATGTTCGCTGAATTTCAATTTTATTCTTAAGTTCAATATCATTACTTAGAAATACATCTTCAGGTAGTAATCTGGAATATTGATTATCAGACAGAATAATTTTTTTTGCAAAATCTAACGCTTTATCACGCATTTCATCAGTCAAATCATATCTGTAACATTTTACTTGATAACTTCCTCGTTTTTCGTAAAAATACATTACCTTGCTCTCCTACTAATTTTTTAGCCAATAAATTAGACAAATTCCTAACAGATTCGTATTAATTTCTGTACATAAAATTACTTCTTATATTGTATCACGATTGAAACAAAATTAACATACCACATTGACTTATTCCAAAAAGGGATACTACTTACTTATTGCTTTTCTATCCAAATTTGTTATAATTTTGTTAAGATATAATTTAACAAGGAGACATTATGTTTTCAAAAGAACGACTTAAGCATCGAAGAAATGAAAAAATGTTATCACAATCCGAAATTGCTTCAATAATAGGAGTTAATAGAACAGCTTTTCATAACTGGGAAAAGGGAAAAAGCATACCTAACCAAAAAAACCTCACTGCCCTCGCCAAAATCCTAGACGTCCCAGTCACTTATTTTGAATCTGAATACAATATTGTCAATAACTATCTTCAATTATCTCCTGATAATCAGATAAAGGCAGAAGACTTTGTAGAGGAGCTTCTTCTTTCCCAACAAACCTCTAAAGTAACTCCACTCTTCTCAGTCCAAGTGCTATCGGATATCCAACTCTCAGCTGGTCTCGGAGAAGGATTCTTTGACGAGTTTGAAACTGAAACAGTCTACTCAGATGAGGAACAATACGGTTACGACATTGCAGCTTGGATTGAGGGAGACTCTATGGAGCCCGTTTATAAGAGCGGTGAAGTCGCACTAATTCGTTCAAACGGATTCGACTATGATGGAGCTGTCTATGCATTATCATGGAATGACTTTATCTATATCAAAAAACTCTACCGTGATGAGGATGGATTTAGAATGGTTTCCCTGAATAAGGACTATCCAGAGAAGTTCATCCCTTATGAGGATGAACCAAGAATTGTCGGTCTAGTTGTGGGTCACTTTATGCCTGTAGAGGGGGTATAATCATGAAGCTAAAGGATATTTTAGAACTTGGAACATATGGTTTCAACCCTGATTGTAAAGTTGAAATATTCAATATGGACAACTTTGAAGAGCGACTAGAGAATGAAGGATTCGATGAAATTCTTATTCCTCAAAATGAGGATGCTAAAATCTATCCTTACGCTTTTTTGATAGAAGATTCTATTTTAATTGCTATGACCGAGGAGGATGACAATACCAATGAATGTTAAAGAAATGATTTACATCAAAGACGAACGTATTATCTTCACCCCTGACAAATTTGAATACGACATCACAGATTACATCGGTGAACTTATCGAAGAGCTAGAAAAACTTAAAAGGAGATAATCCTATGGGCTATATCGACTATTCTTTTGAACCTCAAAGTGACATAGCCTTCCTCGATATGAAGTCCTTCTACGCTTCGGTAGAATGTGTGGATAGAGGTTTGCATCCGCTCTACACATCACTGTGTGTCATGAGCCGTGCAGACAACTCGGCAGGATTGATTCTCGCTTCTTCTCCTATGTTTAAGAAAGTCTTCGGTAAAGCAAATGTAGGTCGTTCCTACGACTTGCCATTTGATATCAACACTCGAAAATTCAGCTATCAAAATGCATGGAAGCAGGGAATTGAGGTAACACCAAAGTATAAATCGTTTATTGAACACTGGGCAAAACGTACACTCATCGTTCCTCCTCGAATGGACAGATATATTGAGAAGAATCTAGAGATTCAGCATATCTTCCAAGACTATGCTGCTCCAGATGACATTCTCCCCTATTCAATCGATGAAGGATTTATTGACCTCACAAGCTCACTTTCTTACTTCATTCCTGATAAGTCAATGTCTAGAAAAGATATGTTAGATAATGTTTCTGCCATGATCCAACGAGATATTTACCGTAAAACAGGTATTATCTCAACTGTAGGCATGAGCAATTCCAACCCCCTGCTAGCTAAACTAGCTCTAGATAATGAAGCTAAGAAAACTGCTACAATGAGGGCTAACTGGTCATACCAAGATGTAGAAACCAAAGTATGGTCCATACCAAAATTATCAGACTTTTGGGGGATTGGCAGTAAAACAGAGATTCATTTACAAAAACTTGGTATTCATTCAATCAAAGAACTGGCCAATTTCAATCCCGATATTCTCAAAAAAGAATTCGGTAAAGTCGGAGTTCAGCTTTGGTTTCACGCAAATGGAGTTGACGAGAGCAACGTCCATGACCCCTATAAACCAAAATCACGAGGATTGGGTAATTCTCAAGTACTTCCTAGAGATTACAGAACCCAAAGAGAAATTGAAATCGTATTAGCTGAAATGGCTGACCAAGTTGCTAACCGTCTTCGCTCGGCACATAAAAAAGCTACTGTCGTTTCTATTCATATTGGCTATTCTAGAACTGAGATGAAAAAATCTATAAATGCACAGAAAAAAATTGAACCCACAAATCTTCCAAAAACAATGGTTGGTCATGTACTTGAATTATTCCGAAAGAAATACACCTCTGGTGCAGTGAGGCAAATCGGTGTGTCTTATGGTGGCTTTGTAGATGAAAACTTTACTCTACTGTCACTTTTTGATGATGTAGAACAAATTGAAAAAGAAAATAGACTTCAGACAGCAATTGATGTTGTCAGAGAACAGTTTGGCTTTTTAGCTATTCAAAAAGGAACCGTCCTAACCGAAGGTTCCAGAAATATTGAACGTAGTAAACTTATCGGCGGTCATTCCGCTGGTGGATTGGAGGGATTAAAATGATTGATCGTTCATACTTGCCATTTCAGTCAGCAAGGGAGTACCAGGATACTAAGATGCAAAAATGGATGGGATTTTTCCTATCTGAGCATACATCTGCTCTTTCTGATGATGCAAACAAAGTAACGTATATGTCTGATTTATCACTAGAGAAGAAATTATTACTCCTCAGTCAAGTGTACACTGGGCAATTGCACACACGCATTCATGTCGTTGAAAAAAACAAGCGAGTTTCCTACACTGGGACAATACCAAGTCTGAACAAAGATTTCATTTTGATAAAAACTACAACAGGTCACATCAATTTGAAATTGAACGACATAATTAGTATTGAACTTGTAGAGGAGGTGCTCTATGAATCAGCTTGAGTTTCAGCGTAATCACCTTCAAATGGACTATTACAGCGAGAGCTACCAAGATTTTGAACGTGACTTCTACCGCTACTCCAATATGAATATTCCATTGACCTTCCTGACTGATGATATCATCAAAACAATGGCGACTTCTCGTAAGAATTACTTTGTCCTAAATAAGGAAAAGGCAAGAGATAACCGTGATCACTTCTTCATATTTGAGGTAAGTACCGTAGATGAGAATCCGCTAATCTACCGCTATTCTTACAAGAGTACAACAACTTACTTATCACAAAAATAGGAGCTCATAAACTGCTCCTATTTTCTTTAGACATGGATTCTAGTTTTTTAAAATACTAAGAAATTTTTCCTAGAATAGTTCTATCTATCCCTCCGCACAAGAACTAGCAGTAAGAGATAATACTCTGTCTAAGCTCTCAATATTTTCACGACCAACAGTTCGTAACCATTCTCGTGCTGCTTCTTCACCTTGCTCAATATAAACAGGCACAACTCCAGCCCATGTTGCACGACCGCATAATACACCATTAAATTTAGCTCCTGAATCATGAGCAAACACTAGTGTATCTTGGAAGAGTTTTGCAGAAACACCTGCGCTTAGATAAATGTATGGCAAATGAGTTGATGCTTCTTGTTGACGGAAATATTCGGCTGCTTCTTCTTTTGTATAAACGACTTCCCCTGTTCCAAAGCCTTCTACAAAATTCATGTTCACAGGTACTTCTACCTTGAGAACATCTACTCCAAAGCGTTCGTCCGAAAATACTCTCATGGCTTCATTTACTTTTCTAGGTTTTGCTTTCGCAAACTCAACACTAGCATTGTCTTCAATCGTTTCATCATAGCTCAAAATCTCCAAGAAGAATGGCAAACCTTCTGCCTGACATTCTGAACCTAAACGTTCAATATAGGCATGTTTTTGAAGATTAACGTATGGATCACCATCAACGTCATAGTAGAGTAGAAACTTAATGGCATCTGCCCCCACTTCTTTTAGTCGTTTTACAGACCATTCTACTAGGCAATCTGGCAAACGATTGGTAGAGCTGGTGTCATAGCCAGTTTTTTCATAGGCCAAAAGTAAGCCACATTGTTCATCACGGGCGTGTGAAGCTGGTAAGCCAAATTCAGGATCTAAAAGAATAGAAGAAGAAAACTGTGTTAACTCTTCAGATACTAGAGTTTTCAACTTTTCCATTTGCTCTACGGTTGGAGTTTCTGTCTGATGTTTTGCGATCATCTTTTTCAAGGCGCCACGTTGGTCAAAAGCAAGAGCTGATATAATGCCATTCTTTGTCATTAACTTAGATAGATTTTTTACCATTTTTATTCCTTCCTTAATAAAGAAATCTCCTGACATCTACTCTATACGTCAGGAGATAATGATGATTACACTAAGTGTTTCTTCAATAGCTCAACAATTTCATCTACACTATTAGCATTTGTAAAAGATATTTTGAACTCTGTCTTCATGAGTAAACGAGCAATCTTTGATAAAAATTTTAAGTGAGTGGTACCTGCTTCCGTTTCCGGAATAAATAGTGCAATAACTGAAGTGATAGGTTGACCATCCATTGACTGCCATTCAACACCATTAGCCAATTTCAATACAGCTACGCCAGGTTTTGTGATTGCAGAAGATTTAGCATGTGGAATGGCAAAACCATCCATCATTCCGGTAGTACCTTCATCTTCCCTTGCAAGAAGTGCTTCTTTAACTAAGGCAATGTCTGTTGCATATCCATGTTCAAAAACCAGTTGTGATAAACAATCAAACACACTCTCCTTTGATGAAGCAGACACATCAACTTGTACTAATTTCTTATCTATCATTAATGTACCTCTTATACCTTTTCAATTTTAGTTTTTTGAATATATCCTAGAAGTAATCCTGAAATAATAGCTCCAATTGCAATTGCTAACACCCAAAGTCCAGCATTTGTTACTACAGGAAGGACTAAGAATCCACCATGTGGAGCAGGAACTTTTACACCCCAAAGATAAGTTAACACTGCACCAATTGATGACCCAAGCATCAATGTTGGTAGATTACGGAGTGGATCTTTCGCAGCGAAGGGGATAGCACCTTCAGTAATATGTGTAGAACCTAATATTAAATTTGCAAGACCTGCATTGCAATCTTCATCAGAGTAATATTTACGGAATACTGTTGTAGCAACAAAAGTTGTCAATGGTGGGACAATACATGCTGCAGAAACACCTGCCATAAAGCTAGTATTTCCTTGTGCTAGAAGGGCTGTACCTGTTACATACGCTGCTTTATTTACTGGACCACCCATATCAAAAGCAGACATGCAACCAATAATAATTCCAAGAATTATAGGATTGGCATTTTCAAATCCTGCGAGCCAAGCCATCATAGATTCATTTACCCATGTCATTGGAGAGTTCACTGCCACCATAAATAATCCAGTAACAAATACACCGAACAATGGATATAGGAAAATAGCTTTCAAACCATCTAGTGATTTTGGCAATCCCTTAAATAGTTTCATTAGAGCCAAAACAATATAACCAGCAGCGAAACCACCAACGATACCACCTAAGAATCCTGATCCTCCATTTGCGGCCATCAAACCAGCGACAAGACCTGATACAAATCCAGGACGCTTAGCAATAGATTCGGCAATATAAGCTGATAAAACAGGAACCATCATACCCATTGCTACACCACCAATGTCATTTTTCAACATAGCAGCAAAAGGATTATATTGTTCACTATTTGGGTCAAATGAAAAAATACCAAATAGGAATGAAATGGCAATCAAAACTCCTCCTGCAACTACAAATGGAAGCATGTGAGACACACCGTTCATTAGATGTTTATAGATTTGACGTCCAAAACTCTCATTACCTGCTGATGAAGATTCTTGCTTAATAGCTTCACCTGCTTTTACAACACCTTTACCAGATAGAGCATCATCAATCAATTTAGAAGCATTTTTAATACCTTCCCCAACTGAAGTCTCAATGACACGTTTCCCTGCAAAGCGTTCTGCGTTTACATCCTTGTCAGCTGCAATAATAACCGCATCTGCTGCAGCAATTTCTTCAGCTGTCAACTCGTTCTCAATACCAATTTGACCATGAGTTTCTACCTTGATAGAAACGTTACGCTCTTTTGCTGCTTGCTCAAGTGCTTCTTGAGCCATGAATGTATGTGCTATACCAGTTGGACAACCAGTAGCTGCAATCAATTTATAAGTAGCCATCTACTTTACCTCCATTTTTTTTAGTAATATTTGTTTACTTAATTCATCGACATCTGAAAAATCCGTTAGTCCACTTCTAAATGCTGTCGAAGAGCCTGCAGCAACCGCTTTGATTAAGGATTTCTCAGTTGATAGACCCAAGATTTTTGATCCTAAAAAAGTACCAAGAGTAGTATCTCCCGCACAAGCAGTATTTACCACTTCTCCTTTCGGAGCGTTGCAAGTAAATATTTCTCCACTGTCCGTAAACATTACTGCTCCCTTACCACCTAAAGATATCAGTACATTTCTTGCACCTTTGTCTTGAAGCGTTTTTCCATATACTAAAATGGCATCTTCTGAAATTTCGGTCACTCCAAACCACTGTGCAATCTCTTCATCATTTGGCTTAATCAGATATGGCTTATACTTTAGGCAAGTGAGAATAACTGGATCACTAATATCTAAAATTAAAGATACTTTATTTTCATCGGTTATCTCAGCTATCTTAACTAAATAACTGGAATCAATTCCTCTAGGAAGACTTCCTGAAATAACTAAATAATCATCTGAACCTAGCAATCGAATTTTTTCTAATAGAGTATCTTGAGCAGAAGGAGAAATTTCTGGGCCTTTATTTACCAATTTATACTCCTCTGATGTTTCTAGAACCTGTGTGAACACATTAATTCTAGTTATTCCTTCAACGTCAATAAACTCTTCGGTAATCCCTTTAGCAAGTAACTCATCCTTTATGAACTGTCCCGTAAAACCAGCACTAAACCCAAATGCTGTATTTGGAATATCTAGCATCTTTAGTATAAACGAGACATTAACACCTTTTCCGTTTGGTTGCAGTTCATCGTATAAAGTTCGATTAACGATGTTATTTTTTAGCTGGTTTGTTTTGATAAACATATCGATAGCCGGATTCATTGTTAAAGTATAGATACCCACACCTTATTCTCCTTTCATTCTTTTTTTGTTATAATAATAATAACATTTTTATAATGTAAGTGTTTTCTAATATTCTAATGTTTTTGTAACATTTTACTCTACAGGCCATCCGAAAATTCAAAAAAGGCAAACTGAAAATCATAGATAATAATGAGCATAAATTATCAGTTAAGATAGCTACATCATCTAATTTTGTGTGTTGCAGTTTCTTTAATGATGATTACATTTTAAAATACTCTTCCCTTTATAACACTAAAAATTCATAAAGCATAAGGAATTATTATGGCAATTAATAAACATTTGACTGAAACTGAAAAACACACTTGGACACATCTTAATAACAAATTTAAAGAGATTTCGACTCTTAGCATTTCGGAAGCTAGTGAATTATTAAATGTTTCAACTGCAACTATTACTAGAACACTACAAAAAAAAGGTTATACTGGATTTTCTGATTTTAAGCACGATGTAAAAGACAGAAAACAGGATAGCTTATCCATCCTCAAAGATAAAAAAATTACCGACGAAATCAAAGTTTCTGTACTAAAGAGTTATCAGGAAGTTACAAAAACACTTAATGATCTTGACCTAGAAACATTAGAAATGGCAATCTCAGAACTACAAAGTGCAAAGAAAATTACTATTTTTGCTAGAGGATTTTCTGAATTACTTGCTACAGAGATGCAAACAAAATTTCTCTTACTGGGATATTATACAGAACTTCATACAGACCCAAACATTATCCGTACTGTAAGTGCCAGATTGGATGCAAATGATTGTGTGGTATTTATATCCTTAAATGGAGAAACGATTGAATTACAAGATGCTGCAAAAATTTGTCAACAAAACGATACCACTACTATACTTCTAAGTGCTAACCCTTCAGGTAGCCTATCAAATTATACTCAGATTAAGCTTTTTGGATTTAAAACAGAGTTAACATACTTCCCAGATGTAGAAGTACATTCTCGACTTCCACTTTACATTATTGGACGTTTATTATTAGATACTTTAGCTGCTAATCAAAAATAGACCTCTAGCTAAACAAAATATTAAAACTACCATTTTTGCAATCTGTAAATGAAAAATGACCTGACTAACAATCAGGTCTTTTTCATGTAAATTATAAAAAGGTTTTAAGCCAAACTGGTACGACAGAATGATTCCGCCCATCTAGAATCTATGTAATATGTATTAGTTTCTAGGTCTTCAACATCAGCAAGGTAGTACTCATATTGTTCTTGAGAAAAGTCGAGAGATGCTACTGCAATCTGGTTATCAATAAACATAAATTGATAACTTTCCAGTCCAACCTCAGTGAAAACCATGTGCTCATAGTTAAACTGAATATCACCATCCTCCAGAGGACTATTCATGAACTTCATAAGCTCAATTGCTCTATCATCATACCCTGCTGAAACAATCTGTACCTTCTCAACAAAAGACTCTATATCCGAAACAACTCGTATTTTATACTCACTGATATTAACACCCTCAGTAATCAAAGAGCAAATTTGCATAGAAAGCACATCAACATTACCATCTGCACAATACTGAATAATTGTTTTTTGTTCTTCATCTACTACGACTGTTGGGTAATCAATTAGCACCATATGTTTACAGTTATGGCAGGTAAACTTAAAGAAATCCCAGTCTAAAATAGCAGAAATAATATCGGGTGTCTTCACCGTATAAACCCTATCAAATCGTTCAAATGTACTTTGTTTTCCACAATTAGTGCAGTTAGTTTTTGTTAAAAATATTGTTGTCATTCTACTTTTCCTCTTCATCATTAATAAGTAAGCAATTTGCTTTCACTTATTATATTCGCAAGAAAAAGTAAAATTTGCGAATTTTTTCAAAAAAATAATAAACTTCATTTAAAACCGTTACGTGTTATTGTATCAATTTCAGAACTCACACTTCGGTATGGGTCAAGACCAAACTGTCAATCCTGCCCACACCTCGACTATGAAGGTAAGGAATCAAGGTCTGCTCTGCATTGGCCTTGCGCGACCGCTCCTGCCAGGCCTCCTTGGCTGCAAAATCCACGCGCCCACCCACATCAATGAGCACCGTCCGCCCCCGCCAATCCCGCAGGAAAAGGCTATCTCCCTGCCCCACGTCCACCATGGTCACCTCATTTTCCAGGGGATGTTTTGTCATGAAAAATAGCAGAGCGAGGACCAGGCTGAGACCAATCAGCCATTTTTTCCGCCTGTGAAAATCATAGAGCAAGAAAAGACCGACCAGCAAAACCAGCAAGACCAGAGGTGATGGCTTGCCAAAAATCCACGGACGCAACCCCAAATCCGCCACCCAGACAATGATTTTCTCCAAGAGGACAAAAAATCCATTGACCCAAGTAATTTTGACCAAGGGCGATAGCAGGAAAATCGAGGACAGACCTGGTAGGAGCAAGACATCGAATACAAAGGAAAAAGTAAAGGTCAGCAGAATGGACAGGGGCTGGAAAGAATAAAAATAGCCGATTAGAATAGGTAAAATCCCAGCCGAAATAGCCAAACTTTCCACCACAATTTTCTTAAACCAGCCCAAGTCCTCGAAGTCAAAAACTGTCAGCAAGAAAGCGTAGGTAAAGGTCAGGACACCGCCTGCTGTCAGTAAAAAGCGTGGCATAATGAGCAGGCAGACAAAGACCGTCACCGCAAAGTTATCCAACTTCCGCAACCCCAGATTGCCCAGAATTTTCTGTACTAAAGACCGGACGACAGAAACCGACCAGCCTGTCAGACCAGCATAAACAAGTGAAAAGAGAATTTGAACCTTGTCCACCGTCTCCTTGGTCAGACCCAGCCGCAGGAGAATCCAACGAAATTTGTCCACAAAAAAGCCAACCTGCATACCAGACAGGGCAAAGAGGTGGATAATGCCCAGACTGGAGTAGAGCTCACTCATCTGGTCAAAATCGCTATCCAACTCCCCAAACAAAAGCCCCGTCATATAATGGCTCATGGGAGCAGGGAAATTGGTTTTCACATAGACCAGAGCCTTTCTTCGCAGGCTAGATAGCCAGTCCAGAGGATGCCAGCTCACAACCTTGTCAACCTTATAAATAGCCACAACCTTGACCGTCCGATAAATGCCCTGGGTCCGCAAATAGGCAGCATAATCAAAACCATTGAAATTACGCTGACCGGCTGGCCGGCTCACCTCAGCCTCTACCGTCAGCTCAACCAGGTCCGACAGATTTTGAAAAGCTTCCTGCTCCTCTTGACTTGTCAATTTGTAGAAGGCTTGGTAAACTCGCCCGTCAGCCCGACCGCGAAAGGACAGGCTGTCTCCGTTGATGTCAATGGTATCTGGAATGACCAGTAGGGTCGTCACTTGCTCAGGGGCTGACTGGTCTGCCCTGGTCCATTGATACAACTGAAATCCGAAGAAGAGACCACATAGGCCTAAAAGCGCCAGCAGTCTGACTAAAGCCTTCTGCCCCTGCTGCAAGCAGAAGACCACCAAGAGAAAACTGAGTAGGCCTATTGCCAAAAGCGAAAAGCGATGGACCACAAAATATAGGGATACGACTAAAAGGGCCAGGTGGATAGGCTGGCAGGGGAGCTTAAACCGTGACATAAGGCCGGATGTTCTCCAGGGTCTTGTCGCCGATACCCGACACATTATTGAGGTCGTCGACGCTCTTGAAGCCACCATTGGCCTCCCGATAGGCGATAATGTCCGCCGCCCGTTTGGCCCCGACGCCTGAAATAGTCTGCAGCTCCGCCTCGGTCGCCGTATTGAGATTAACTAGACCTTGCTTGTCGTCTTGGTTTTGGGACATAGCAGAGCTGGGATTGCTGCTTGCCACCACCGAGATATTTTCACCTTTACTAGCCACATAGACCACCGCTTCGTCGCTCAGCTTCTGAGCCAGATTGACTGACTTCTGATCTGCCTCCTGGGAAAATCCACCAGCAGCCAGCAGGGCATCGTTGACCCGGCTACCATGTTCAAGGGTATAGAGCCCCGGCTTTTTCACCGCTCCCTTGACATCGACCACCAACTGGCTGCTCACTTCAGTTGAGCTAGATGCTGTTTTCGTTTGGTCCTCAGATGATGCAGAGCTTGTCTGCTCTGTCCTGGTTAAGTCAGCTAGACCTGTTTGGTCAACGGATTTGGCGGGTTGGCTAAAGAGCAGAAAGCTGGTCAAAATGACCCCTGCCGCAGCCGGCAGACCAATCTGCCACTTATAGTTTTTCAATATTTCGATATAAGAATGGATATTGTTCATTTTACTACCTCCAACTAGTAAGTGCGTAAAAGAACAGAAAAAACTCACAAAATTTGCGAGTTTTTTTATCACCTTATTTCTTGTCCAATTCAACCGATGGATTCCAGACGAAACTAGCCAGGTAGCTAAATATATAGGTCAGTCCCAAAATCAAGGCCACCAGCAAAAGTATCGGAATACGGTAGATATAGGTCAAGACATTTGGTTTTTTCTTGGTTTGGAAGGAGCCAGCGTAGTCGTCCAGACGCTTGAACTCCTTTTCAATACGGCCTGTTACCTCAGCTGTTCCTGCATCGTCCATGCGCTTGATGTCTAAAATATCAATTGGATTGCCAAAAGCCACATCAATCCGCTCACCAGCCAACAAGCCCTTGAGGGTCAGAGGACCGACATAGGTAGCAGGCATAAGCTTGACCTTGGCAGACTTGGCAATGACCGCCACACCACCTTTGAGCTCAGATGAATGTCGGCTACCAGACGGGAACATGACCAGGGAGCGGTCGCTTTTTTTCAACATGTTAACTGGATACTTGATGGCTGCCATACCAGGATTTTCACGGTCAATAGGAAAGGCACCACACTTGCGAATCCACCAACCAAAGCCACGGTCCTTGAAGAGTTCCTTTTTGGCCATAAAGATAAATTGCTTTGGTGCCGCCGCATAGCCCATGAAAACAGGGTCCCAGAAGGTCTTGTGAGGAGCAATCAGAATATAATTCTCTTCCTTGGGCAGGATATTATCCTTGTCATGGTAGTGAATATTGCCATTGACAGCCCAGAGTAAAAATGATAGTAATGTTCGTAAATAAGCGTAAAACATAGATTCTCCTTTTTATCCCTTCTATTATAGCATAGTTTGAAAAATGGTGCTGCCTTTTCTCTGGTAAACTTGGTTCTAATCAAAATATGATATCAGCACTTTTTTCTTGCCAACATGGTCGCAAACCGCATTTTGAGGAAGTTACCATTTTCATCACGCTTGTGGAGCTGTCCAAAGTCTTCGTTGTACTTGACCAAGTCCCAGTCACGGTAGTATTCCTTCAATTCACCTGAACCAAAGGTAAAGGAGAAATTCATAGGACAGGGTGCATCTTCCGTATCCATGGCTGCTACAATCAAGTTGTAACCACCTGGTCTTGTTCGTTCCTGCATATTTTGGATAATGGCGGGTACACGGTCACGCTCCAAAAACATGAAGACCACTGTTGAGATAATCCAATCATAGTCCTGCTCCAAACTAGCTGAGTTAATATCATAAGTCCCAGCCTGTAAATCCAAATCCTCCGCTTCCTTAACCTGCAAGAGCGTCTGAATGCTCGGCACATGCTTATCAACTGCCGTCACCTCAAAACCCTGCTGGGCCAAATAAAGACTGTTCCTACCATGACCACAGCCCAGGTCCAAGACCTTACATGGCTCGATGATCTTCAATGCCTCCAAGACCTCCGAATGCGTCCGCGTGTAGTCGTACTTTTTAGCAAAATAATCCTCTGGCTGACAGAAAAATTCCAAGAAAAACTCCGTATCCTCTGTCAACAAGGTCACCCGATGCCAAGCCTGTGGCTCAACAAAAGGAATCTCATCTGTCGGACCATAGACAAAACTAGACAAAATCTCATTGTCATCTGAAATCGGCTCAAATTTGAGCTGACCCTTCAAAACCTTGATTTTA
The DNA here is from genome assembly GCF_043674215.1 of Streptococcus sp. A22. Taxonomy (NCBI): domain Bacteria; kingdom Bacillati; phylum Bacillota; class Bacilli; order Lactobacillales; family Streptococcaceae; genus Streptococcus; species Streptococcus sp. A22. The sequence goes on along the minus strand of NZ_JBIMJQ010000009.1, from coordinate 75,095 downwards.
GCCCAAGTACCCACCTTGGTATTATGCTTAGTCAAAAAATGCTGGGGAACTGTCTTCTGATTCCAAATGGGCATGCGTTTGTAAGGAACTAAAACAGTCATCATCTCTCCTTTTCGTCTACAAATCTTTAAAGATGTTTCTAGTCTACCACAAAGAAATCTTTCCTTCAAATCTATATTTTTACTTGACTTGGAGTTGACTCCAAGGTGTATAATATTCCATATCATTTAGAAAGACTATTTACTGCGAAGTAAATATGGGATAAATATAAAAACAGCTAGAGTTCTATCTGCTCTTGGAGAAACAAAGACGTTCGCCTATCTCCAAAGTTTCGGGGAACCTTTGGAGGTAGGTGAATTCTGATTTTAATTAAGTAAAATACAAAAAGAAACCTCCAGAAATCCTAGTACTCCTGGAGGTTCTTATTTTATATACTACTCAACTGCCAACTCCCCCCACCAGTCAACTCTAATTGCTGATTACAAATCTCTAAAATTTTCTTTCGATGTGTAATAGCAATAAAAATAGCAGGGTTTTCATCTAGGTAGGATGCAATCGTGGCAACGACCGAGTCTTCAGTTGCTTGGTCCAAGGCTGAGGTCGGTTCATCGTAAATCAGTACATCAACTGATCGATTTAAACTTCTAGCGATTCCAATACGCTGTCTTTCTCCACCTGATAGAGAGTGTTTGCTGTCAACTTCTCGCCCCAACAAATCTTCCAGATGCAAGCCTGCAATGACTTGTTCTGAGAGTTCCCATCCGTGATCAAACTGGATATTCTCGCGTACCCCAGCCGCAAATAAAAAGACATCTTGAGGTAAATAGGATATACGAACCAATAAATCTTCTGTCTCAAAATCGAATAGATTTTGTCCATTCACTAAAATATGACCACTAGTTGGATGAAGAATTCCTAGCAACAATTTTGACAAGGTTGACTTACCACTTCCTGTCTGTCCAACAACTGCCAAACGACTACCGACTTCTAACCTCAAATCTAACTCTTGAATCATACTCTGATTGGACTCATAAGCAAAGCAAACTTTCTGAAGTTCCAAGGTCTGAATTCTGCTTAATTCCTGCTTCAATACAGGCCTTTCTACTGACTCCTCATGCTTAAAAAATTCCTGCAATCGTGGCAAAGCGACATCAGCTTGTTGTTTTAACCGATTCAGCGTTGCGATGCTAAAAACAGGATCTAAAATCCAATGTGTATAGGACTGCAAGGTAAATAAACTACCTAGAGTCAACTTCCCTTGTAATACTAGATAGACACCAACTCCTAGAATCGTGATGGGAATAATGGAATAAAAGAAATTCATAAATGCACTATCTAAGGACGACACTCGCAATACTTGTGTTTTTGAAACCAGATAGCGATTTAAAGAATCTTGAAAACGTCTCTTAAAAAATGTATCTTTCAGACCGAGTTTAATAGTTTCTCGACCTTGCAATAATTCGACTGTATCCTCCATTACCTTAGAATAAGATTCGCTTTCAGTCTGAATTCTGGGCTTAATACTCTTATTGAGAGCTAAATAGATACAAGTATAAGATACAAAAATACCAAAGATAATGACTGTCAGTTCAAAACTAGTTACAAAGAAAATACTATAGATGATCAGCAGGCGCGTCGTAAAAATAATGATCTCTGGAATCAAATAGACCAAGTATTTTGCATAAGTCTCACTATCATTCAGAATTTTATTGAGTTTATCACCATTTTCCTGATGACTGAAGGAAGATAGAGGCTCTCCCAAAGCAGCTGACATGACATGATAACGCATAAGCATAATCCCTTTTGCCAGAGTCTGTTGAAAGCAGAAATCTTTTATATAATAAATTAGTAAATCTAAGATAGAAACTAGTACTAGTAGAAAGATTGTATGATAGATGGCATCCATTCTCCCCCCTTGATTGATTTGACTAATTTGGTCAATCAAGTAGCCAATCAAGACAGGTTGGCTAAGGGAAAAGAGAATCGATAGTAATTGAAAGAAGAAGGTTACCAATCTCTGTATCCGAATCGGCTTTAATGTCTGTTTAAAAGTAGTCATCGCTTCCTCCTTTTGGCTCTCTAACTTAATATATCACAATTCACTCTACATTTCTACCCGATTACTCCATGAAAAAATACTGAGATTTCTCCCAGTCTTAGCGACTATTGATGGCGGCAGTTGGGCATGACTTAGCTCACTCTGTTTTGCGCTGGCGGAATCAACTCTGGGCTTTATCCCGCTCTATTTACCTATAGATTGCCCTTAACAAGAAAAATAGTTGTCCAAATAGATAAAAAATAAACAGGATCACCCCAATCCAAAAAATCCATAGCAAGACGACTAAATTGAACAAAAAAGGCTGGAGGATGAAGTTTAGAATGAGAACAAGTCCCCAGCGTTGCCCCCATGTTAGCTTTCTTTGAATAAACCATTCTAAAAAGTCTTATCTGGGATGACTTCTTGTTTCAACATAATCATTTTTTATACTTAGAAAGAATCCTTTCAAGAGTCCACTTCCTTTCCCTTTATATAGAAGTCCTCAATTTAAGTTCTATTCGTTTTTTACTACGATACCATACCAAACCTAAAATATCAAAGCGTTCTGTATTTTCTGAGAAATATCAAAAAGACCAGGATTTCTCCCAGTCTACCGACTATTGATAGCCTTCATGGTCCGTTTGATGTCACGGTCTTGCTCACGGCGTTTGATAGACTCTCGCTTGTCGTAATCGTGCTTCCCTTTGGCAAGCCCAATCAAGACCTTGGCAAAGCCGTCCTTGATATAGACCTTGAGCGGCACCAGGGTCATCCCTGTTCCCTTGACCTCATTACCCAAGGACTCGATTTGCTTCTTCCGCAAGAGGAGCTTGCGGGTCCGCGTTGGCTCCTGGTTCCAGATATTGCCCTCATCGTAGGGAGCGATATGAACATTAACCAACCAAGCCTCACCATTCTTTATTTGGGCAAAACCATCTTTAAGGTTGATCCGCCCCGCACGAATGGACTTAATCTCTGTCCCCGTCAGGACCATCCCCGCCTCCACTGTATCAACAATGGTATAGTCGTGGCGGGCTTTTTTATTCTGTGCAATCACATTGCCCTCACCCTTGGCCATGCCTATCTCCTTTTCTTCTTGTTCTTTTTAGCCACTTCTTTGTAAAATGGTTTCTTTTTCTTGTCTTTTTTGCCGCTTTTTGATTTGTGGTCTTTCCCAGACTTGTGACGTCCACTGTCGCGACCAGCAGCTTCTTGTTTGTGGTGCTTACCTCGTCCTCGCCCTGACCGATCATCACGATCTCGGTTGGAGTGACTAGCCGTTCTCCGCTTGGCTTTCAAGGCCTTTTCGACAATATCCAGCTCGGACGGCACGTGGGCAAAATCGATTTCCCCTGTCATCTTGTCCGCCCGCGTTAGTTTGATACGGATTGGCTGACCGACACGGAAGACCCGACCAGATTTCTCACCCTGCAAGGTCAGAGTCCGCTCGTGGAACTGGTAGTACTCGTTGAGATTGGTGATGTGGATCAGGCCTTCAACCGTGTTTGGTAACTCGACAAAGAGACCAAACTTGACCACGCTAGACACGACACCATCAAACTCTTGCCCAACAAATTCTTGCATGAACTCTGCCTTCTTCATGGCTTCGACTTCCCGCTCTGCCTCAATGGCACGGCGTTCTAAACTGGACGAAGACTTGGCAAGCTCAGGAATAACCTGCTCAAAATGCTCTGCTTTTTCCGCAGGATTGTGACCATATTCCCGCACCATACGGTGAACCAGCAGGTCGGGATAACGGCGGATGGGACTGGTGAAGTGGGTGTAGAACTCCGCACCCAGACCGTAGTGGCCGTGGTTGTGCTCCGAGTAGCGTGCTTGCTGCATGGAACGCAGCAACATCATGTTGAGGACATCCGCATAGGGTTCATCCTTGACCCGCTCCATGAGGTCCTGCAGGGCGTCCTGGCTGATAGAGCTAGCTGTTCCATAGACCGTCAGACCAAAGCTGGTCGCATAGTCAATGAACTTCTGCAGCTTGTCCGACTTGGGCTCCTCGTGGATCCGATAGATGAAAGGAAGATCCAACTTGGCAAAATGCTCGGCAACGCACTCATTGGCCGCCAACATGAAGGACTCAATCATCCGCTCGGCAATGCCTCGCTGGCGCAGTTGAATATCGACTGGCAGACCGTCCTTGTTGACGATGATTTTGGCTTCAGCTGTATCAAAGTTGAGGGCACCGCGTTTGTACCGCATAGCTTCAAGGGTTTCATGGAGTTTGACCATGAGCTCAACACTTGGCACGATTGCCTTGTATTTGTCCAGCTTTTCCTTGTTACCTGCAATCATGTCATTGACATCGGAATAGGTCATGCGGAAGGTGGTTTTGATAACCGTTTGCCCAATCCAGTGCTTGACAACCTTGCCCTTGCGGTCAATTTCCATAATAGCCGACTGGGTCAGGCGTTCCACGTTTGGATTAAGAGAGCAGATGCCGTTTGACAGGCGTTCTGGCAGCATTGGTACCACACGGTCGGTCACATAGACAGAGGTCCCACGCTTGACAGCTTCCTGGTCCAAGGCAGAGCCTTCCGTCACATAGTAGCTGACATCAGCGATATGAACACCCAGCTCCAGATTGCCATTCTTGAGTTGCTTGATATGGACCGCATCGTCCAAGTCCTTGGCATCTGCACCGTCGATAGTGAAGATGATTTCATCCCGCAGATCCAAGCGTCCTTCAAAGTCCTTCTCAGACAGACTTTCTGGTACTCGGTTGGCCTCCGCCAAAACTTCATCAGGGAATTCCGACACGATGTCCATGGATTCCAAGACTTCCAAGACATCGATTCCCACATCATCCTTGTGGCCCACCACATCCCGAATGGTCGCAACAAAGTGATCCCGTTTCTTGTTTGGATAAGCCTCGATATCAACTTTTAGGATTTCCGTTCCGGTCAATACCAAAGGTGACTTTTTGATGTAAATCTTCTGAGCGATTTTCTGGTTTTTAGACTTGATGTAGCCTGCATACTCTGGCTTATCTTCGTCAAAAACAATCAAGCCCACCGCTGTTTTCAGGCTATGTGCCAAAATATCAATGACTTCCGCTTCCGCAGCTGTCCCCTTGAGCCTGTCCGCTACTTTCTTGATAGCCACTTCGACTCGGTCGCCCTCGATAGCGAAGTTGACATCGTCACGGCTGACAAAGAGGTCATCTTCCTCTTCATCAATAGTCACAAAGCCAAAACCAGACTTGTGGGCACGAAAAATACCCTGTAAGGTTACCTTGTTTTTAGAAATTTTTGGAACTGGCATAGCAATCCGACCCGCATTGTCAAAGACAAGCTGACGGCTACCTTCCATGCTCGAAACCAGCTTGACCAAGTCAGTAAACGCCTTGGCTGAACTAGCCTGCAAGTGGTCCGCTAGTTGGTCCATGGTCACAGGACCTGCTTCTGTAATATAGTTTAAAATATCTTTTTTCATTTATCTTTACCAAAGTGCTAGGAATATCCCTAGCTCTACTTTTCTAAATTTGCGTCATCATTTCAGCGCAGTGGTTGATTGGAAATTTTGTTCGCATTTTATGCTCCAAAATTTCCTAATCAACTGTACAGGATGTGAGTAAAATGATCTGGGAATAGACCGTTTTAGCCTGAACCTAGAAACACGAGAGTTCAGTTGAACTTCTTTTGATTAGTTAAGTTCTGTCCCACTCCTAAAAAAATAGACCAAGAGCATTGCCCCAGTCTACATTTGATTCTATTAATTACTTGAAATGATAACCAGAACCAGCGCATTGAGCAACCAAAGGGCAACTAGAATGGCTGTAAAACGCTGCATCACTGCCTCAAACCCACGCGCCTTTGTCCGCTCAAAAAGAGCACCACTAGAAGCATCAAAGACATTACTTGATTGGTTTTTAGCTGGCTGAATAAAAATCACCGCCACAAGAATAACAGATAAAATCAACAGAATGGTTAATAATACTTGATACATACTTTTTTCACTTTCTTAAATAACTCCTGCTATTATACCACAGAATCTATTTCGTTTCAAGGTGGAGGGTTACTTTTCTCTCCTTGGGGCAGTATTTCAAGACCTGGATTTTATCCGGATGGGTCTTGGCATTCTTGCTAGTCAAATAATTCTTACTGCCACATTCAGAACATTGCAAATTGATTTTTACTCTCACTAGACTTCCCTTACTTTCAAGTAGTTTCTAAAATTCACCAAGGACCAAATCAGATTAAACAAAACCAGAGCGCTAGACACATAAAACACCCAATCATAGCCTAGATGAGCAGCAGTCGTTGACCCAATCATGGGTCCCACAACCGAACCTAGATTATTAAAAATCTGATTGTAGGAGAAAATGCGCGAAATCCCTTCTTTGGGCGTTAACTTGGTCAAGAGGGAATTAACCGACGGCAATAGAGCTCCCGTACCAAAACCATAGAGAAAGCGCAGTACACCTAGCTGGAAAGGACTTTGGGCAAAGACGCAGAGGACATTGATCAAGAGACTGTAGGCCAAGGCCATGAGCAGCAACCTGTGATTGCCAATTCGGTCCCCCAATTTCCCCAAAGGACCTGAAGTCACCAGCGAGGCCATGCCCGGCAGGGAAATAATAAATCCAGCTACAAAAAGCAGATTGTCCGTCTGACCCAGATGCCGCACATAAAGAGTCAAAATCGGCACGACAGCCTGAGCCGCCGCAATGATAATCATGGAAGTGATAAACAGCCCCACCATCATCTGCTTGTCCTTGATTTGATGAAAGAGCTCTGCAATCATCATCTGCTGCCCCTTTTCCATCGGCTTGAAATCTTCACGAATATATAAAACTGTCAAAACCGCCACCAAGAGATAGAGCAAACCGACCAGCAGAAAGACATTGTGAATCCCCACTATTTCCGCCAAAAAACCACCCAGAGTCGGGCCAATCAAGTTACCCGCCACAGCCCCTGTTGACAAGGTTCCCAGAGCATAGCCTGTCTTGTCCTTGGGCACCTGACTGGCCACTAGAGCCGTCGCATTGGGAATATAGCCGGTAAAAATCCCATTCAACACACGCAGGACAATCAGCCAAAAAACATTTGGCACAAAAGCCATCCCACCCATGGTGAAAATCATAGCAAAAGCCGCCCGCACCATCATGGGCTTGCGACCATAACGGTCCGCCAAACTCCCCCAAATCGGCGCCATAATAGCTGCTGCCAGGGCATTGGTCGACACAGCCAGACCAGCAAAATACTCCACCTGGCTGCCAGTCACTCCCAACTCCTCCACAAAGACCGAGATAAAAGGCATGACCAAGGTAAAACTAACCCCCGTCAAAAAATTCCCAATCCAGGCCACCTTCAAATTCGGCTTCCAGTAACTACTACCCTCGTCCATTTCCAATCTCCTCTACCAAAGACGCCACCTGCGCCAAGGTCGCCTCCCGCGACCCACTGTTATCAATCACCTTATCTGCCCGTTCTTTTTTCTTTTCTAAAGAAAGCTGCGCTGCCAAGCGATTCTCCGCCTCCTGCAGGCTATAGCCGTTGCGAGCCATGAGCCGTGCCAACTGCTGGCGCTCATCGACATAGACCAGCCAGACCTCATCGACCTCCCCGCTATAATCCAACTCGTAGAGCAGGGGAATATCCATGAAAACCACTTCTTCTGTCTGTGCTAGCAAATCCCGTCGTGCCAACAGTTCTTGCCGAATAATCTGGTCCTGCAGTTCGGATAAGCGGGCCCGCAACTGGCTATCCGCAAAAACCTGCTGGCCCAATTTTACTCGGTCCAATTGACCATCAGCTGCTAGAATTGCCGGACCAAACTCCTCCAGCAAGACCTGATAGAGCCGTCCGCCCTTTTTCTGCAAGTCATGAACCACCCCGTCTGCATCGATGACCTGATAGCCCTTCTCTCGTAAAAAAGCTGTCACTGTTGACTTACCCGACGCGATACCGCCTGTTAATCCGATTACCTTAGCCATTTTTCACCTGACACTTGGGACAGAAATGTGTACCCCGCCCGCTCAACTGGATTTTGATAATCTCTGTCTGGCAACGGGGACAGGCCTGTCCTGTCTTTCCATAAACTTGTAAATAATCCTGCATGGTCCCGTCCATGCCCAAGGCATTCTTATAGGTCCGAATGGTTGAGCCACCTTTTTCGATACCCAGTTGCAGGACTTCAATGGTGGCTTGACGGAGGTCTGCCACCTGCTCTGCCGACAGCAGATTACTTGTTTGAGCAGGATGAACTTGTGCCTTGAATAAAACCTCATCGACATAGATATTGCCCAAACCAGCCACCAAAGACTGGTCCAAAAGATGTGCCTTAATGGGCTTTCTCGACTTAGCTAACTTGAGTGCAAATTCTTCTAGGACAAAATCTTCCTCCGTCGGCTCAGGACCAATTTTTCGACTGATAAAATAGGCATCCACATCTGCCTTGCCCAGCAGTTCCATTGTCCCAAACTTGCGGACATCTTGATAGACCAAGGTTGAGCCGTCTGTGAAGGTAAAAAAGGCATGGAAATGCTTGTTTATAGGCACCACATCATGGAAGAGATTGTACTTGCCCTCCATACGCAGATGGGAAATCAGCACAAAATCTGTCAGATAGAGGAGCAAATATTTACCCCGACGGTCCACCTCCATGATGGTTTGACCAACCAACTGCTCACGAAAGCTGTCCGCACCAGTCACAATCATACGAGGATAGTCCACCCGGACACGTTCAATTTTCTTACCTTTGACAAGACGATTGAGCCCACGACGAACCGTCTCAACCTCTGGAAGTTCGGGCATACTATTCCACCTCAACCTTTCTGACATAATGTATATTTCTACTTACTTCTCTGAAACCATTCTTGGTATGAAAAGCCTGACTGTGGCTATTTTTAAAATCCGTATCAGATGCCAGTTCCCGTGCTCCATGAGATTTAGCCCACGAATCTGCAAAATCGAGTAATTCGGCAGCAATCCCTTGTCCACGATAATCAGGATGAACAAAAATTCCTTCTACATAGGCAACTGGACTAAACTGACAGCCTTCCACATAATCATGGCGGAGTGACAAACTTATCCATGCAACCGCTATACCTGACGAAGAATAATAAAGAAACTCAAATGGAAACTTACCCTCAGCAAATTCTTCCATCAAAACTTGTTTATCTGTCTGCCATACCGAACTTGCAAATGAACCCCAAACAGAAACTATTTCTTCCGTAACAGATTTTATTGACATACTTTCTCTCCTTTGCGACGTAAAACACCACTAACGTGGTGTCTAAATGTTTCTTTATATGTTTTTACCTAAAAGATGTAGCAACATGGCATTATTGCGGCACTTTCGGATTTCTGGGATCGGAATATTAGAGACTATCCATAGGCTCACAGCCGTCTTCTTACTTCAAGGCTAGCGGGCTATTGAGGTCACTCCCTGACTGCCTCGCTCTACAATTTTAAAGCTCGGGTTCAATTTGCCAAAGTTGAATGCATTAAAACGCTACTCAACTAATGGCAATTCTCTGCGGAATTGCCTAGGCGACCTACTAGTTTCTAAAATCATTAAAATCGAATGATTTTAGAAACGTCGATCATGTCCTCTGGACGTTCCTCGCTCTCCAATTTCTTGGCTCGGGTTTTCACATGGTCACTTTCGCATTTTTAGGTGACCAGCTGAAACAGTCTATTCCCAGACTGTTTCACTCCCCCGGACGTTTTTAATACTCTTTCTCATTATAACCAAAGTCTGCCAGATCGAGTTTTTTGTCACGCCAGTTTTTCTTGACTTTGACCCAGGTTTCCAGGAAGACCTTGTCCCCCAGCATGAGTTCAATATCGCGTCGGGCCATGGAGCCGATTTTCTTGAGCATGGCTCCTTGTTTGCCAATGATAATGCCTTTTTGGCTATCGCGTTCGACCATGATGGTCGCGCGGATATGAACCTTGTCTGTAAATTCATCCCGTTTCATGGACTCGATAACCACTGCCACCGAATGCGGAATTTCCTCGCGAGTTAGGTGCAAGACCTTCTCGCGAATCATCTCGGACACCAAGAAGCGCTCTGGATGATCGGTAATCTGGTCTGCTGGGAAATATTGGAAACCTTCATCCAGATTTTCCTTGAGAATTTCCATCAAGCGATTGACATTATTGCCTTGGGTTGCAGAAATAGGCACAATTTCCTTGAAATCCATCTGCTGGCGGAAATCATCAATCTGCTCCAATAGCTGGTCCGGATGGACCTTGTCAATCTTGTTGACCACCAAAATAACCGGTACCTTGGCCTGACGCAGACGCTCCATAATCATATCATCACCCTTGCCCCGTTTTTCATCGGCAGGCACCATGAAGATGACCGTATCCACCTCACGCAAGGTGCTGTAAGCAGACTCAACCATGAAGTCTCCCAAGGCCGTCTTTGGCTTGTGAATACCTGGCGTGTCGATAAAGACAATTTGTTCCTCGTCCGTTGTGTAAATCCCCATAATCTTGTTACGGGTTGTCTGAGCCTTGTCGCTCATGATGGCAATCTTTTGCCCCATTACATAGTTGAGAAAGGTTGATTTCCCAACGTTTGGACGACCTAAAATCGCCACAAATCCTGACTTAAATGTCATGTATTCTCCTTATATCTTAAAAAATCAAGGCCCAAATCTTCGGCACAAAAATAATCAATCCTGTCAAAAGGGCAAAGCCTGAGACAAAAAGGACCGCTCCTGCCGCCATATCCTTGGCATTCTTGGCCAAAATGTGAAAATGATAGTCCGAGGCCAAATCCACCACGCTTTCAATAGCCGAATTCAGGATTTCGAAGGCAATCACCAGGCTAATGCTGAGCAGGAGAAAGAGCCATTCTGTAGCCGATACCTGAAAAATCAAGCCAGCCAAGACCACCAAAAAGGCCGTTGCCGCATGCTTTTTCATATTGCGCTCTTCCTTAAAGGCCGTTATCAAGCCGGAAACCGCAAAATCCATACTGGCTACCAGGTTCTGATTCTTCCAGCGTTTCTTTGAATTATTCTCTCGTAAGTCCATAAGCCGTCAAAATCTCTTCTTGCAAACCAAACATCTCCGCCTCTTCCTCAGGCGTGTAGTGATCATAGCCGTTGATATGGAGGAAGCCGTGCACAGCCAAAAAGCCCATTTCGCGGTCAAAACTATGGCCGTAGTCCTCTGCCTGCTCACGCGCCTTGTCAATGGAAATAAAGAGCTCACCGATGTAGGCATCAAAATCTTCCATCATCTCAGCCAATTCAGGATTATCCAGCAAATCTTCCTCATCAAAGACAATCTCCTGCTCCGGCTTGTACTCTAGGCTGACTACATCCGTCGGACGGTCAATTCCCCGGTACTCTAAATTCACTTCATGGACACGCGCATTGTCCACAAAGGTCACAGCCATTTCCTTGTTTTGCTTACCGATTTTCTCCGCCGCAAATTGGAGCAAGTCTGTAATCTGCTCTTGCATCTGAGCAGAAACCTGCCCTGTTTCATCAATCATTTCAATATACATGGTCATACATTCCCTTTACTATTTAACATTATATCACAAATGGCAGAAAGATTCTTTTTTATGGTATAATAGAAATACACTATATTATTACAGGGAACTACTATGAAAGCTGAACAGAATATCATTGCCATCATCGACAGCAATCTGGAACAGATGACCAAGCTGGAAAGGGAAATTGCGGCCTACTTTACAAGCCTGGACTCCAAGACCATGGATTTGAGCTTGGAAATCGTCACCCAGGAACTGCATATTTCTCCTTCTGCCCTGACCCGCTTTGCTAAGAAATGCGGATTTTCAGGCTATCGGGAATTTGTCTTTGCCTTTCAAAACCAGCAACAACAGCTAGACAAACAATTTAAACATGTCCAAAACAACCTGACCAAGAAGGTCCTGGTGGATTACGACGAAATTCTAACTGCGACCAGCCAGCTGGTGGACGAGGAAAAACTGCAAGAAATCGCCCACCTGATTGACCAAAGCAAGCGGGTTTATTTCTACGGCACCGGCAGTTCAGGTCTTGTTGCCATGGAGATTAAGTCCCGTTTCATGCGCCTGGGAGTTGTCTGTGACGCCATTACCGACCGCAATAACCTGATCTGGACCACCAATATCCTGGATCCCAACTGCCTAGTGATTGGGCTCTCCCTGTCTGGCTATACTGAGGATATCATCGACCACCTGACTCTGGCAGCCGAGCGAGGTATTCAGACAGCCCTCTTGACAACCAGGGAATTTGATACAACTCCTATTGACACCCTTATCCCTGTTGCCTCTGTTCGTAATTTAAATTATGGCAATCGTATTTCACCACAGATCCCGCTATTGATCATGTTAGATATTCTCTACGCATACTTTCATGCTATAGACCAAGAGAAAAAAGAAAGCATATTTAAACAAACAATCGTTGACTAAATTTGCCAAACGTTTTCAAAAAGAGTAAGATAGAAGGTAGCAATACAAAAGGAGAAACATATGAAATTTTCAGACTATACCTATGTCCGTCCAGATTATGAAACTATCAAGGCTCAATTTTCTGACTTGACAGACCAGTTGGCTCAGGCAAGTGACCTGGAAACAACTCGTACACTTGTGGCAGCCGTTACCAAATTACTCAACTTGGTCGATACCCAGTACAACCTCTGGATGATTCGTCATACTATCGACATGAACGATGAGTTTTACAATGAAGAAACCAAGTTTTGGAATGAATATTCGCCACTTTTTGAAGAATTGACCACCAACTACTACCGTGTCATAGTCCAGACCCCTTACAAGGAAGAGTTGTCTGACATCTTGCCAGAAACTTTCTTCATGCAGGCCGAGAACAAGCTCAAGACCTTCTCATCAGACGTCATTCCATTACTGCAAAAAGAAAATGAATTATCTGATGAATACAGTAAACTGATCGCTGGTGCAGAGATTGATTTCCAAGGTCAGACCTACAACCTGGCACAAATGGGGCCATTCGGTCAATCAACCGACCGTGAAGTCCGCAAGGCTGCTTCTGCTGCTACAACTGCCTTCTTTGAAAGCAAGGAAGCCGACTTTGACCGTGTGTACGATGAATTAGTAAAGGTCCGCACGGAAATCGCCCACAAACTCGGCTTCAAGGACTATGTAGAATACGGCTACCTCAAGATGAACCGTTTCGATTACAATCGTGACATGGTCAAGGTGTACCGTGAAGAAATTCTCAAGCATATCGTACCGATTGTGCAAAATCTGCGTCAACGCCAAGCCAAACGCTTGCAAGTACCAAGCCTGAAACACTACGACCTCAATCTTGAGTTCTTAGACGGCAATGCGGTCCCACAAGGTGACCCCGACTTTATCGTCAGCCAAGCCCAAGACATGTACCGTGAATTGTCAGCAGAAACAGGCGAGTTCTTCGATTTCATGATTGAGCATGAACTCTTGGACTTGGTTGCAAAACCAGGCAAAAACAGCGGTGGTTACTGTACCTATATCCCTGACTTCAAGAGCCCATTCATCTTCTCCAACTTCAATGGAACCAGCGGTGATATTGATGTCTTGACCCACGAAGCAGGTCACGCCTTCCAAGTCTATCGTTCGCGTTGGATTCAAAGTCCAGAAGTTGTTTGGCCAACCTATGAAACCTGTGAAATCCACTCCATGTCTATGGAATTTATGACCTGGCCTTGGATGGACCGTTTCTTCAAGGAACAAGTCGATAAATATAAATTTACTCACTTGGCAAGTGCCCTTCTCTTCTTGCCTTACGGTGTCTTGGTGGATCACTTCCAGCACGAAGTCTATGAACACCCAGAGATGACTCCAGCTGAACGAAAGGCGACTTGGAAAAAACTCCAAGACCTCTACTTGCCAGACCGTGATTATTCTGAATCAGAAGCCCTCAACCGTGGTATCTTCTGGTACCGTCAGGGGCATATCTTTGCCAGCCCATTCTACTACATCGACTACACCTTGGCTCAAGTCTGTGCCCTCCAATTCTGGAAACGCACGCAGGTGGACCATGATGAAACTGCTTGGGAAGACTACATCCGCATCTGTGATTTGGGCGGCACCAAGTCCTTCTTGCAAGTGGTTGAAGCCGCAAACCTCCAATCACCATTCAAGGAAGGTGCCCTTGAAAGTACAGCCAAGGCTGCTGCTAGTTGGTTAGATGCTGTTAAGGATAGCGACTTATAACATACAAAAATCTGAATGAGATATGAACTCATTCAGATTTTTTTGCTTTGACAAAGTCGATGTACTTATCCCCAAAAACTTCAATTTGCTCCAAAACCAACTTAAATTCCTGACCAATCTCGCTCAGTTCATATTCCACTTTTGGCGGAACCTGTGCATAAACCTTCCGAGTGATTAAACCATCATCTTCCAGCTGACGTAACTGCTTGGTCAAGGTTGCTTGGGAAATCCCTGTCAATCGTCGATGCAATTCATTAAACCGAATGGGACCTTCTTCGATATGATGTAGTAATAAGATACTCCATTTGCCAGATAAGACACACTGAGTGGTCACATAAGGACACTCCGGAACTGTATGGTGTGTGAAAGTCGCCATAATTTCTCCTTTATTTTCTCTTGATACTATATATTACTTCACAAAAAGATAGTGACTATTCAAAAAAATCGTACTTGTTTTATTTTTAGTACCTGTTACAATAATACCATAAACTGCGAGAGCAGGGAAGAAAAAATTGTTAGAGGTATAACATCATGAAAAACATTCTATTTATCGTCGGTTCATTACGTGAAGGTTCATTCAACCACCAAATGGCAAAGCAAGCTGAAAGCATCTTAAAAGGTCAAGCAACTGTATCTTATCTTAACTATAAAGAAATCCCGCTTATGAACCAAGATCTTGAAACACCAGTCTTGCCAGCTGTCCAAGCTGCACGCAATGCGATTATGGCTGCAGATGCTATCTGGATTTTCTCACCGGTTTACAACTTTGCAATCCCTGGGACTGTGAAGAACTTGATTGACTGGCTCAGCCGTTCCCTAGACTTATCAGAAACACGTGGCCCATCTGCCCTACAAGACAAAATCGTTACTGTATCATCTGTTGCCAATGCTGGACACGACCAAATGTTTGCTAGCTACCATGCACTCCTACCGTTTGTTCGTATGCAAGTCGTTGGTGAGTTTACAGGTACAACTGTCAATCCAGAAGCATGGGGAACTGGACAGTTGGTATTGTCAGAGGAAGCCATCGCCGGTCTGCAAGCGCAAGCTCAAGCTTTGTTAGAAGCTTAGATTCTACAGATCAATAAACATCCTTCTATGACCTTTATCGAGTTGAAGTTGATAAAATTGCAGAACTCTGGGATCTTGTTGTGCCAATCGAAGAAGATTCCAAAACTTCCAATAGCAATGGTAAATTCTAATCAAAAACCAAGAAAATAAGATGAAAGAAAATTAAAATGAAACTATATTACATTATCGATGCTTATTGTGGTTGGACCTACGGCTTTAACCACATTTTCACAAAATTCATGCAAGACCATCCTGACATAGAAATAGAGGTCATTAACGGAGGCTTGTTTGTCGGAGATAACAAAAAGAAAATGGCTGATTTCCAGCAGGCACAGACCATCAACAAACAAATCGAAAGCTATTACCAAATGTCTTTTGGCGATAACTACAATCAATTGTTTAAGGATAAGGACTTTACCATGGACTCCCTCGGTCCGGCTAGAGCCTACTCAGTCTTGAAAAACTATGTTGAGACACCTAACCATGCTCAGCTAACATTAGACATTCAAGCCTTATTTTTTGAAGAAGGGTTAGATCTCAGTCAAGCAGACAGTTACACCAGCCTAATCGGTAGCTATCAGTTACCCACAAAGGCTATGGAAGAACTATCAAGCATCTTGAATCAACCAGAAAGTCTACACCCTGACTTTATCAAGGCTTATGAAATGGGGGTAACCTCTTTCCCAACCTTGTTACTTGAAAAAGACGGAAACTTCTTTAATCTTATCAATAAAGTTCGCACAGTAGACGATTTGGAAAAAAATTTCCAAGAGGCAGTTGCTCAATAGAAAAGAAAATACCTATGTCAAAAAATCAATTATATAAAAATATTTTAGAAGAGACTTATCTAGCTACTGCTCAAGGTCGAATAGAAGATTTCAAAAGCCATTTGGCTGCTGATGTCTCTTGGACAGAAGCTGCAGGCTTTCCCTATGCTGGTAACTATATCGGTCCAGATGCAGTGATTGAAAACGTCCATGCAAGACTAGGTTCTGAATGGACCAATTATAGTGCCACACCTGTTGATTACGCCTTTTCAGGAAACCGTGTCATGGTTTACGGCTACTACAAGGGGACCTACAACCTTACTGAGAAATCCTTTCAAGCAGATTTTGTCCATATTTACGATTTTAATGCTGAAAATAGAATTACACACTTTATCCAAATCGTAGATAGCGCACTTGTTGAGAAAGCTATGAGATAAAAATCAATTTTCTAAAGTCTATTCGTCACACATTAACTAAGTAACTCGAAAATTCCTATAAATTGTATCAGAAAGCTAGGTATTCCCATGTACAATTCCCAATTTGAACTGGGCCATGTCGCCCTCAACGTCCGCAATCTGGAACTCCAAAGCCTGTTTTACCAACAAGTCTTAGGTCTCCAAGTTCTCTCCCAAATTCCTAACCAGATTGACCTAGGCGTTGGAAAAAACATCCTTATTCGACTTATTCAAACAGAGCAGAAAGGCGAAGTTAGCCACAACTACGGACTCTACCACTTGGCCATTGTCCTACCTAGCCGTGAGGACTTAGGCACCATTTTCCGCCACTTTATCGACAATAAGATTCCCCTCCAAGGTGCCAGCGACCACGGTTACAGCGAAGCCATTTACCTAGCCGACACCGAAGGCAACGGAATCGAGATTTACCGCGACCTCCCGCAAGACTCTTGGGATGTCCGACCAGATGGACGAATTGTTGGCATCACTGAGCCTATGGATGCTGAAACGATCTATACTTTAGGAAAAAAAGCAGACGCAGCCTATCAGATGCCCCTTGGCAGTCGCATGGGTCATGTCCATCTATCTGTCCGAGAAAGCGCTGCTTCTAGCCGTTTTTACCAAGAGGTCCTAGCTGTCGAGGATAAATTCTCCGTCCCATCTGCAGCCTGGTTAGCTACTGGCGACTACCATCACCACCTAGCAGTCAACGAATGGGGAGGAAAAAATCTGAAAACTAGACAAGAAGGCATGCCAGGACTTGCCTACTACACTCTAGTCTATACAGACATTCAAGCCTTCCAAGCCACCATTAAACGTGCCCAGACCGCAGGACTTGACCTGCACCTTGCCACCCAAGAAGTCGCCTTTGTCGATGTGGACGGCATCAGGACCCGATTGGTCTACCAAACGAAATAAGAGGTTAGACAGATACCTAACCTCTTTTATTTTATCAAACCTAAATCGTATTTCATCCCCAAAATCCGTTCCACTGATTGCTCAATGCGGTCCTCGCTTAGTCTTCCTCTTTTTACCTGGTCCAAAAGATAGGGAATCTGACTCGTAAAGTTGGAAGACAAAATCATATCCGCCCCCGCCTCGATTGCCTGAAGGGCTGCTTCATTTTGATCAAGAAATTCTGACAAACTCAATTTATCAAAATCATCTGTCAAAATAACCCCTTCAAAGCCCAGCTCCTGACGTAAAATAGCCATCACTTCAGGTGATATAGAGGACGGTTGGTCCGAAACAGCAGTCAGAATAATGTGACTGACCATGACTGAGTCCGCTCCTGCTTCAATCCCTGCCTCAAACGGTAAGAAATCCTGCTTTCTCAATTCATCTACAGGACGGTCATCATAGACCAGCCCCGTAATCGCATCACCCGTCTCACTCGAACCAGGGAAATGCTTCAAGGTAGATAGAAAATTTTCTTCCTTGAGCAATGTGACGACCTCACGAACGTAGTCAGATGTTGTCATGGCATCCTGGCCTAGTGTCCGTTCATAAATGGGTGAACTGGGATTGGTTACAACATCAGCAATCGGGAAAAAGCCCGCTGAAATACCTAAATCCTTTAGAACCGAAACCTTGGATTTTGCTCCCTCCAGGACAGCATCCAAACCTCCCTCATCATACAATTCCATCGGTGATGCAAAAGGTTCTTTCAAGATTGGACTAATTTGACTAACAGCTCCTCCCTCCTCATTGGAAGCCAAAAGCAAGGGGATATTGGAGGCTTTTTGATAGCTTGCCAAGTCTTTTTTTAGCTGACTCAGCGACTTACCTTCTACATCTTTGGATTCCAGCATATAACCTCCTAGATAATAGGCCCCAACAATCTGTTCAGCCTCTTGCTCAGGAATATGCCCTAAAAATAATTGACCAATCTTATCCTCTATAGTCATACCTTCCATCATTTGATTGATAGTCCTCTGCTTCTGTGTCAGACCACTATCAACAGCTGGGGATTCCATCTTATCAAAAACAATCCAACCACTCAGCAAGGTCATCAAAAGAAGGCTAACCACAGAAAATATAGCGAAGTTTTCTTTGTTCTGAATAAATCTATCTTTCTCAATCATCCTCTAATCCGATTCAAATAATCCTGATAAGACTCCGTCTCCATCAAGGTCTTTGCATTTTCCACACGCGCCCTAGTCGGCGGCTTTGTCCCCTCCAGCGGGTAAGGTCTCCCCAACTCTCTCCACTTAAATTCACCTAAATTGTGATAAGGCAGAACTTCAAAGCGCTCGACATTGTTCAAGGTTTTGACAAATTTGCCCAACTCAACCAGGTCCTCATCTCGGTCTGTCAATCCTGGAACCAAGACATGTCGAATCCAAACAGGCTTGCCAATATCCGATAGGTAACGAGCACACTCTAAAATAGTTTTATTACTATGACCTGTAACAATACGATGCTGGTCAGGATTGATTTCCTTGATATCTAAGAGCACCAAGTCGGTCACTTCCATGAGACGGTTGTATTTTTCCAAATAACGCTCAGTCGAACGGAAGGTCAGGGCACAGGTATCTAAAGTCGTATGGATGCCTTTTTCTTTTGCCAGGGTAAAGAGAGCAATCAAGAAATCAATCTGAATGGTCGCTTCACCACCAGACACCGTAATCCCACCTTCCTTGCCCCAGAACATCCGAAAACGCAGAGCTTCTTTTAGGACATCCTCAGCAGTACGCTCGGTTGCTGCCGGGTTAACCAAATCCCAGGTATCAGGATTGTGACAATACTGGCAACGCATGTGACAGCCTTGCATGAAGACCACAAAGCGAACACCAGGTCCATCAACTGAACCAAAACTTTCGGTAGAATGAACTAGACCGGTAACTTTTCCATAATCAATCTCTGTCATTGGCTTTTCCTCACTTTTTACTATGATTATTATATCACAAAAAATGAAAACGCTCTATATTTTCTGAATGAATAAATTGACATCCCGTCACTACACACCAAAAAACCACCCACAAAACTAGGCTCTATAAGACTGTAGTGGGTAAATCCCCTCTGGAGATTATGGAGCCTTTTTGAGTGTAGAAAAAAAGTCCCATATGACCTATAATGAAAAGCGTCTAAATCATCATTAGAAAGGAATCATATGGAATAGATAAACAGTCAGGGAAGTGACTGTTTATCCCCGAGCCCAGAAATAATAAAGCGAGGATAGTATCACAAACTTACTGGGAACGAAAGACCCCAACATCACTATT
The DNA here is from genome assembly GCF_043674215.1 of Streptococcus sp. A22. Lineage (NCBI taxonomy): Bacteria > Bacillati > Bacillota > Bacilli > Lactobacillales > Streptococcaceae > Streptococcus > Streptococcus sp. A22. The sequence goes on along the minus strand of NZ_JBIMJQ010000009.1, from coordinate 55,384 downwards.
TTGGACTATGAGGACTGCACTTATCACAAGGAAATTCTTGCCAAACTGGATTATTTAGCTCCTAAATACCACTCTTGTCATGATCAAATGACTAAATACGATTTCCAGAAAACCTCTAAAATTCCTTACTTAGAGTGTGCTGGTTACCGAATTCTCATTCGCCTGAAAAAGCACCGTTTCCGCTGTAAAAATTGCGGAAAAATGGCTGTCGCAGAAACCTCTCTGATCTAGGAAAACCACCAAATCTCAACCATTGTTCACCAGAAAATAGCTCAACCTCTCATTGAAAAACAGTCTATGACCGACATCACTAAGCGTCTTGCCATCTCTCTACCTCAACTGTCATTCGCAAGCTAAATGAGTTCCAATTTAAAACCGACTGGAATTGGTTGCCTGAAAATATGAGCTGGGAGTCAAACAGTCTGGGGATAGACTGTTTGAGCTAGTTTCAAGAAAGGAAAAATGAGTTTCATCGCTCAGAATTTTGACTCGCTAAAAGTCATTACAATCCTTGACGGACGCACACAAGCCACAATCAGAAATCACTTCCTGCGCTATTCCAGACAAGCTAGAAATCGTGTTAAAGTCATCACTATGGACATATTTATACTCAACTAAAATCAAAAATAGCCAAACTCCAATCTCTACGTACAATTGATTTGAGTTGAGAAGGAGATAGGTTTTGAATAACCTCTTGAAGTTTATCAATAACCTCATTCAAGCTTCTAAATATCTTATTCTTGAAACCACGTTTGCGGATTTCGGCCCAGACTTGCTCAATAGGGTTCATCTCTGGTGTGTAAGGTGGAATAAAGGTAAATTCTATATTCTCAGGGATATTCAATGTCTGAGATTTATGCCAGATGGCATTGTCCATGACTAGAATAATGTAGTCATCTGATAAGCTTCTGACAATTGGTGCAGAAATTCATTCATCCAATCACTATCACAACCGCTTCTGCTCGGTCACTAACCCAATCAATGACTTGTGGTTGGAAGAACCTATAAACTCAAAAACCGAGCTTCGTTTGAAACTCGGTTAGTGGTTATTATCAGGAAGGTCCGACTCCAGAAGTTAATGATTAAAAACTAATATGCTTCGATTGCTACCCATTTTCTATTAATTTTCAATTGTCTAAAGTGTGGAGATTGCTTTATTTTTTACAGTGTTCTAAATATAATATCCGAAAATCAATCAATGACTGACGATCTTCTCTGGAAATACCAGGTCGGTATTTCCCAAGTTTGAACGGGCAGCAAGCCAATGAAAATAAGGTTGTGAATAAAGAATATCATAAATAGATGGGTGGAACTGAAGCAGACCTTCCTCTAGTTACTGCCTTAGGGGGCAATAGCTAGTTTGCGAAAGAATAAATGAGAACATCTTTCTATCTACAATGTTAATATAACACTTTTTCAAAATAAATTCAAATAATTGTGTGCAAAAAACAAACTTATTTTTTAAAATTTTTGTTAAACTCATCCCACATTTTCTGCTGTGGCTTGGCAAAGGGATAGGTATGGAAATCTTCAACCGAAACCCATTTTAATTCACGATTAGCTGGTAAATCCGACTGACTTGCCACTCCTTCTATCAACTCAATCTGCCATTTGCGGTGGCTGAAAATATGCTGAACGGTCTCAAATTCTTGCTCCTGCCAGTCAATAGTCAGACCATATTCTTCTGTAAAGCGCAGCTTCATATCAGGCTGCTCCGGCTCTTCTGCCACTTCAAACAAGGAAACTTGTTTGGCTAGGATAGCCCCTTTTTCCAAAAGCGGAAAAGACCAAAATCCTGATAAGAGTCCAGCGTCGGTATTTTTCTCAAGGAGAAATTGATTATCCTGATTGCGAATGAGAAAGCCTTGATAGGCGACTGGGACAGGCTTTCTCTTGGGTACCTTGATAGGATATTTGTCCATTGTGCCATTGAGATAGGCTGCACTAAAGTCCTTCACGGGACTTTCTTCTGGCCGTGGATTGGCAGGCGCCTCAATATCTGAACCCAAATCCATCAGGGCTTGGTTAAAGTCTCCCGGTCTAGCTGGGTCAATCAAGATGTCCATCATGGCTTGAAAAATCTTGCGATTCGCAGGGAGACCAATGTCATAATCCACTTCAAACAAACGGCTGAGCACGCGCATGACGTTGCCGTCTACCGCAGGCTCCGGCAAACCGAAGGCAATACTAGAAATAGCACCAGCTGTGTAGGGACCAATGCCTTTTAGACTGGAAATTTCTGCGTGTGTCTTGGGAAAGGAACCATCGAACCGTTCAACCATATCTTGGGCCGCTTTTTGCATATTGCGGACACGAGAATAATAGCCCAACCCTTCCCACAATTTGAGAATGACTTCTTCCGGTGCCTCTGCCAAGTCTCTGATAGTCGGCAGATGGTGGAGAAAGCGCTCATAGTAAGGAATGACCGTATCCACACGCGTCTGTTGCAACATAATCTCCGACACCCAAATGGCGTAGGGATCCGATGTTCGTCGCCAAGGCAGGTCTCGTTTGTGCTCATCATACCAATCAAGAAGAGCCTTGCGAAAGGCGACAATCTTCTCTTCTGACCACATGTCAATTCCATATTCTTTCAAATCTAACATAATTCTAGTATAGCACAAAGAAAGGGAGCTAGCTGTGACTAACTCCCTGTCTGTAGTATGAAATGTTGCTTACCTACTGTTCAGCAGCCTGCTGGCTCATCTGCATCTGGTAATAAAAACCTTGCGCATCCATCAATTCCCTATGATTGCCTTGTTCGACAATTTTTCCATCTACCATGACCAAAATCAAGTCAGCTGATTGGATGGTTGATAGGCGATGGGCAATGATAAAGCTGGTCCGTCCTTGCATCAATTTGGCAAAGGCTTCTTGAACCAATAACTCCGTCCGTGTGTCAATCGACGAGGTCGCCTCATCCAAAATTAAGATTTTAGGGATTTTGACAAAAACGCGCGCAATCGACAGCAATTGCCGTTGACCCTGCGATAGAGAGGCGCCGCCATCTGTCAGGACAGTATCATATCCTTGGGGCAATTGACGAATAAAGAAATCCGCATTGGCTGCCTTGGCCACCTCGATAACCCATTCCCTAGTCGCATGAGGATATCCATAGGCAATATTTTCATGGATAGTTCCTGATTTTATCCAGGTTTCTTGGAGAACCATGCCAATCTGCCGCCGCAAATCCTCTCGGCTGTATTGGGAAATAGGCACACCGTCCAGGACAATCTGACCAGCATTGACATCGTAAAAACGCATGAGCAGATTAATCATGGTCGATTTCCCTGCGCCAGTCGGACCAACAATAGCCACCTTTTGACCAGAGGTAACATCAATCGTCAGGTCCTCAATGAGCGATTTTTCAGGCTGATAAGAGAAAGATACATTTTCAAAGGAAATAGCCCCCTGCAACTGATCCGAGTCAATTGTCCGCTCTGCCCTATCCTCTTCGCTAGCTAGATTAACAAGGGCAAAGAGCCTGTCTGCACAAGCTAAAGCGCTCTGCAATTCCGATAGGACAGAAGAAATATCGTTAAAAGGCTTGCTGTACTGGCTGGCATAGTTGAGAAAGGTAGTCAGAGAGCCGACTGTAAAGGTCCCCTGCATGATGCGAAGTGCTCCAAGACCTGTCAAAAGCGCATAAATCAGGGCATTGACAAATCGGGTAGTCGGATTAACCGTAGACGAAGCAAATATTGCCTTCTGCAAATAATGAGCGTAGTCGCCATTGACCTGCTGGAACTGCTTCTTAAACTGGTCTTGGGCATTGAAGGCCTGCACCAGACTGAGCTGGCTAATGGTCTCCTCTAAGAGCTGAGCTTGCTGCCCACGCGCCTGGGTCTGGCGACTGTAGTAAGTATAGCTCTTCTTTGCAATAAAACGCGCCACAAAAAGAGACAGTGGGGTCAAGGCAACAACCAAAAGCATCATGACAAGATCCAAACCTGCCATGGTAAAAATGGTCAAGAGAATGGTCAAAATTCCAGCGAAAAACTGGTTGAAGACCATCAAAAGACCGTTAGTCAGCTGTTCACTATCACTGGAAAATCGTGCAACCAAGTCCCCCGTTGACTGCCTATCCAGATAGGAAAGGGGCAACTGGTGCAATTTGACATAGACCTGCTCCCGCAAGTCTGCCACCATATCATAGACCAGGCGATTGGTGACCAAGGGCAGATACCACTGGACCAGGCCATTGGCCAGAATGACGACAAACATCTGCAGCAGAATCTCCAGCAAGACCTGGCTATCTGCTACCAAGACCGCGTCGACTGCCCGACCGATAAGGATAGGAAGATAGACGGTCAGAAGGACCTGAGCCAGTGTCGCCAGCAAGAGCAGAGTCAGACGAATGGGCTGTTTTAGGACCAGTCCCGTCAATTGATGCAGACTAGTTTTCTTCATGGCTGCTCTCCTCTCCATGCTGGGATTGGTCAATTTCACGGTAAATAGCAGAGCTTTCTAGCAAGTCTTGATGACGACCTAGCCCCACCTGCTGTCCCTGGTCCAGCACCAAAATTTGATCCGCCGTCTTCAGGCTATTGGTCCGTTGAGACACCATAATCAAGGTTTGGTCAGGCAATTCCTCCTTGATAGCCTGCAAGAGACGGCTCTCTGTCAGATAGTCCAGGGCCGACGTCGCATCATCCAAAATCAAAACAGGTGCTTCTTTCAAGAGAGCACGCGCAATGGTCAACCGTTGCCGTTGTCCACCGGAAAAATTCTTCCCAAAGGCTGCTACAGGACTATCCAAACCGCCCTTTTCTGCCACAAATCCATCCGCCTGAGCAATCTTCAGGGCCCACCAAATGCGTTCTTCGGAACTATCAGCCAGTCCCAAGGTAAGATTTGAGCGGACAGTTCCAGCAAAGAGCTGAGCCTGCTGGGCAACGGTGGCACAATTAGCCCGCCAGGTTTTGAGATTCACAGGACTCTTTCCATCAATAAAGTACATCAATTGATTAGCTGGCATCGGATAAAAGGCCTGTAAGAGATTGACCAAGGTCGTCTTACCAGCACCCGTACCACCGATGATGCCGATAAACTGACCTTTCTTTATCTGAATAGAAATTCCTGACAGGGCCTGTTCAGCAGCATTGGGATAGGCAAAATCCAGCTTGTATAGTGCAAAAACATCAGCTGGGTCATTGGCTTGCAGGACTGGCAGAGTGCCTTCCAGGTCTTCGGATTCTTGCTTGAAAATTTCCTGAATCCGTTGACCAGCGATATAAGACTGGTTGATAGATGAGACAACCATGACCATCTTGACTAGCTCCGCCAAGATTTGCAGGAGATAATTGATTAGGGCAATCAGCATCCCTTGCTCTAGCAGATTGTTAGAAATGGCTAGATTTCCTTGCCAAATCAAAATCATCAAGGTCGCATTAACCACCAGAAAAGTCAGTGGCGACAGCAGGCTAGACCAGTAACCAGCCTGTAACTGTCTATTTTTATAGGCCAGATTGAGGGCTTGAAAATGAGCAACTTCTCTCGCTACCTGGCCAAAGGCACGAATGACTCGCCAGCCCGTAACCGTTTCACGCACCTGCCCTACCAAGCTGTCCAAATCTCTACGAATCGATAAGAGATAGCGGCTGACAGCCGCCGTAATACCTGCCACAATCACCAGCAAAACAGCAATCATCCCCAGAAAATAGAGAGAAAGGCTAGGACTGATATAGAAGGCCATGAAGAGAGCACCAAAGACCACAATCGGAGCCCGTAGAAACAGGCGCAAGAAAATATTGATTCCTGCTTGAATCTGCAAGGTATCACTGGTCAAGCGCGTCAAAATTGATGAGCGGGACAAAGTATCCTGACTAGCATGCGGCAAAGATAAGACTTTTTCAAACAGGTCCTCTGTCAACTGCTTGGTCACCCCAACTGCTGCCTTGGCTGAATAATATTGCCCTAAAATAGATACTAGAACTCCCACAATTGCCAATCCTGTCAGGAGTAAAAGCATAGCAACCAGGTCTCCCTGATTGCCATGTGGAATAATAGTATCAACGATATGGGCAATAGCCAAGGGAACAAGGAGTTCAAAGCAGGCCTCCAATAGTTTGAATAGAGGAGCTAGTGTAACTTCTTTCAGGTAATCCCTGACATATCGTAGAATAAATGTCATAAGCTTACAAAGCGTCTACAGCCTGAGCTGCTGTGATAATACCAAGTTTGTAGACGTCTTCTGAACTACAACCACGAGAAAGGTCGTTGACAGGCTTGTTCAAACCTTGCAAAACTGGACCAACTGCTTCATAACCACCAAGACGCTCCACTACCTTATAAGTAATATTCCCTGCTTCAATAGCCGGGAAGACAAAGACATTGGCTTGACCTGCTACTGGACTTCCAGGTGCTTTCAAACGAGCTGTATCTGGAACCAGGGCAGCATCCATCTGCAATTCTCCATCAATCAATAGATCTGGACGAAGTTCCTGAGCCAAGCGAGTTGCTTCCACTACCTTATCAACACGTGGACCTGAACCTGACCCTTTTGTTGAGTATGAAATCATAGCCACTTTTGGATCGATTCCAAATGTCTTAGCAGTTTCTGCTGATTGGATGGCAATCTCAGCCAAGGTTTCTGCGTCTGGTTCAATGTTAATTGCACAGTCTCCAAAGACAAACTTGTGCTGGTCTTTAACCATCAAGAAGACACCTGAAGTACGTTTTACACCTGGTTTTGTCTTAATAATTTGAAGGGCAGGACGTACAGTATCTGCTGTTGAGTGGATCGCACCAGAAACCATCCCTTCTGCTAACCCCATTTGCACCAACATCACACCAAAGTAGTTGACATCACGCAAAATTTCATCAGCTTGCGCTTCATCAACCTTGCCTTTACGAAGTGTTACAAATTCATGTTTCATAGCATCAAAGTTGGCATAATTATTTGGGTCAATAACCGTAATACCAGGGTTTGAGAAACCAAAGTCTGTCAACAAAGTATGAACATCTTCCGGCACACCAAGGATGATAGGCTCTACCAAACCTTCAAATTTCAAACGAGCTGCTGCACGCACGACGCGCTCATCTGTACCTTCTGGGAAAACAATACGTAGTTTTTTACCTACGATTTTTTGCTTCATTTCACCAAATAAATTCCGAATTTCCATTTAAATTCTCCTTTTAAATATTATTTATTAGTTAACGATGTAATAACAGCCTGAAAATCGTCTGGAAGTGGAGCTTCCAAGTAAATCCTTTGGGCTGAGAAAGGATTGTCAAAAGCCAAATTGTGACAATGCAAGGCCTGACGTTGAATACCACATTCTAAACTGCCACCATACATATCATCCCCTAGCAAAGGAAATCCAATGTGGGAAAAATGAACACGAATCTGGTGGGTTCGACCAGTGTGCAACTGAATGTCCACCAGGTGAATGTCTCCCCAGGACTGGACCACCTTATAGGAAGTGTGGGCATATTTACCCGTCTTAGTCACACAACGGGTAATAATACTATCTTCCGGTCGACCAATCGGAGCAATAATATCCCCTTCCTGTTCCAAAACACCTCCCCCCTTAACTAGGGCATAATAGCGTTTGTGAATCAGCTTGGCCTGCAACTGCTTGTCTAGGCGGGCATGGGCATAGCCGTGCTTAGCAAAGAGCATGACCCCAGACGTATCCCTATCCAGACGAGTCACTATGTGGACCTGCTTGTTTTCATAGTCCTGCTCGACCAAGTAACCCTTGACAAAGTTGGCAATGGTCGACGAATGAAGACTGCTAGGAATGGAGGCATAGCCAACCGGCTTATTGATAGCTAAAAAATGGTCATCCTCATAGACAATGTCCAGGGGAAAGGAAATAGGTTCCAAACTACCTGTCAAATCCGCTTCAGCTGGTATATCAATTGTAACTCTATCGCCAATATCAAGCAAGTAAGTAGCATTCTGTGGCTGGTCGTTAACCAAAATAGCTCCACCAGTGTACTTGATTTTAGCCAGCAATCCCTTGGACACCCCGTGTTTCTTCAGGAAGGTCTTGATTTTGGTGTGCTGGTCGGCTATAAATTCAAACCGCATTACTCCACCTCGCCGATAAAGGCATCTTTGACCCGATTCCAAAAGCTAGTATGGCTGGGCGATGCGACAAAATGGATTTTACTATTGTCAATCTGGTATTCAATGCTCTTAATATTGTCGTAGACATAGGTCTTATTGTCCACTGCAATAGAATAGCGGTCATCATGCTGGGGCTCGATAACAATCTTGTCCTTTTTCGGTACTACGACTGATGACCCCAGCGTCCGGTAGACCCGATTGTTCAGACTGGCCACTTCTGCAATCTGCAGAGCCTCAATAGTCGGATGAAGGACAGCGCCCCCCAGCGACTTATTGTAGGCCGTTGAACCAGTCGGTGTCGATACCGATATGCCATCCCCACGAAAACGCTCGAAGGGAACATGGTTGATGATAATATCAGCCACCATGGTCTTGGTCAGGCGCTTGATAGTCGCCTCATTGAGGGCACGCGCCGTGATTACCCGGCCATCATTGAGTTTGACCTTGACATTAAGAATGGGATAGGAAACACGAGCTCCCCTGTCCAACTTCAAATTCTCTACTAGCTTGTCCACTTCAAAATCCCGATAATCCGTGTAAAAACCCAGATGCCCCGTATGAATACCGACAAAGCGGACCCTATCGATGAGTTTCTCATACTTATGAAAGGCCGATAGGAGCATGCCATCTCCACCAATGGAAATGACAATATCTGGATTCTTGGGTGTGAGGATAAAATTCGCCTCTTTGAGCTTGGTCCAAAGTTCCTTAGACACCGCCTCACTCTTGGGATTTCGGCTGGCGAGCAGAGCGATTTTTTTTCTATCTGTATTCTTCATCTGAATCATCACTATTTCCGACACCGTCATTCAGCTTGCGGTGGGCAGGGTCAAAAAGAGCCTGAGCCTCCTGAATGTCGTTGCGGATTTTACGCATCTCCTCGTCTAGTTCGTAGGCAATCTTGGCTGTAATTTCCAGCCGTTTCTTGATTTCCTCAGGGAAATTTCCCTTATACTTGTAATTAAGCGAATGTTCAATAGTCGCCCAAAAGTTCATAGAAAGTGTTCGAATCTGGATTTCTGCTAGGACGGTCTTGCTGCCATTGATCGTATCCACCGGATACTCAACGACCACATGATAGGAACGATAGCCCGATGCTTTCATGTACTTGATATAGTCCCGCTCATGGACAATCTGCATGTCCTTGCGCTTGCGCAAAATAGCCAAGACCTCCTCAATGTCATCCACAAACTGGACCATGATCCTCAGACCGGCAATATCCTGCATGTCCTGGGCCAGATTTTCTAGCTTGATATGCCGCAGAGCCATCTTTTCCTGAATAGACTCGATAGGCTTGACCCGCCCCGTCACAAATTCAATGGGAGAATGGCGGTTAAACTTGCGGTACTGCTTTCGAATACCACGCAGCTTAATTTTCAACTCCCCGACAGTCTGAATATAGGGGTCTAAAAATTCTTCCCAATTAAACTCCATACGGCTCCTTTCTTGTCAAATCCTATAAATTGTATTAGAATAACACAAAGATTATTATACCATATGAAAGGGGTTTACAGTATGAAAAACCATCTGGAAATTGAGTACAAAACATTATTAACCAAATCTGAATATCTTCGACTGCTACCCGATTTCGCAGATGTCCAGCCTGTCATGCAGACCAATCATTACATAGACACGCCGGATTTAGATATGAAAAGCAACCGATTTTCCCTCCGTATTCGGACCTTTGAGGACATGGCAGAGCTGACCCTAAAAATTCCCCAGGAGATTGGCAATCAGGAATACAATCAAGCTCTAGACATCGATACTGCACGACAATTGCTGACCAATTTTCAACTGCCAAAAGGACAGATTACTGACATCATTTCAGCCACCGATGTCCCTCTTGATAACCTAGCCGTCTGGGGTAGCTTGACCACCAAACGCTATGAAAAAGAGACCTCTATCGGTCTCATGGCCCTGGATGAAAATGACTATGCCGGCTTTCTTGATTATGAACTAGAGGTTGAAGTAGCCGATGCCGAAGAAGGCAAAATCCTCTTTGACGACTACCTAAAAAAACAATCCATCCAATTCAAATACGCCAGCAGCAAGGTCGCCCGCACCGCAGCCCAGATAAAATCAGCCCAATAAGGCTGATTTTTGACTTTACTACTGAAAATTGTCCGTTTTTTTGGTAAAATAAATCTATCTATGTTTCATTGCTTTTATGAAAAAGTAGGGTTATAAAAAGGAGTTAGTCAAAATGGTACAACCACTTGGTGAACATAACATTAAATTATTCTCTCTCAACAGTAACCGTGATATCGCTGAAAAAATTGCAGAATCAGCCGGTATTCCTCTTGGAAAAATGTCTTCACGTCAATTTTCTGACGGTGAAATCCAGATTAACATTGAGGAATCAGTCCGTGGTGTTGATGTCTATATCATCCAATCAACTAGCTACCCAGTAAACAATCACTTGTGGGAACTCTTGATTATGATTGACGCTTGTAAGCGTGCCTCTGCCAACACCATTACCGCTGTCATGCCGTATTTTGGCTACGCTCGTCAAGACCGCACAGCCTCTCCACGCGAACCAATCACTGCTAAACTAGTAGCAAATATGTTGGTAAAAGCCGGTGTCGACCGCGTTCTAACCCTGGACCTCCACGCATCACAGATTCAAGGTTTCTTTGATATTCCAGTGGATAATCTCCTGACAGAGCCACTCTTTGCGTCCTACTACATGGAAAAAGGCCTCTGCAACGACGATGTGGTCATCGTTAGTCCCAAAAATTCAGGAATCAAGCGCGCTCGTAATATCGCAGAATTTTTGAATGCACCGATTGCTATCATTGACTACGCCCAAGACGATTCGGAACGTGCCGAAGGCTATATCATCGGTGATGTTGCTGGGAAGAAAGCCATCCTGGTCGACGATATTCTAAATACAGGCCGCACTTTCTCTCAAGCATCCAAAATTGTTCAAGACGGTGGTGCAACTGAAATTTACGCCGTTGCCAGTCATGGACTTTTCGCTGGGACTGCTGCGGAACTCTTGGACAACTCTCCTATCAAGGAAATTTTGGTCACAGACTCTGTTGCCAGCAAGGAACAACATCCTAATAATATTGCTTTCATCACGGCTAGCAACTTGATTGCTGACGCTATCCACCGCATTCAAGAACACCAGCCATTGAGCCCACTTTTCAAATTTAACAGCCCACTTAAATAAAACTAGGAGTTACACTTGATTTATTTAGATAATGCAGCTACGACTGCCCTGTCACCGGCTGCCCTAGAACGGATGACGGAAGTCGCTGCAGACATCTATGGCAATCCGTCTAGCATCCACGGTGCTGGTCGCAAGGCTAATCAGGTTCTCAGACAGGCACGACAGGATATAGCTGATATCTTGTCGGTCCGTCCTGATAACTTAATCTTCACATCTGGAGGCTCTGAGGCCAATAATTTAGCCATTCAAGGCTATGCTCTGGCCCATCAGGACAAGGGCAAACACCTTATCACTACTGCCATTGAACACCATGCAGTCCTCCATACCATGCAGTATCTGGAGGAACGCTTTGGCTTTGAAGTGACCTATATCCAGCCAATCGACCAAATCATCACAGCCCAGCAGATCAAAGATGCACTTAGACCAGACACCATTCTGGTTAGCAGCATGTTTGCCAATAATGAAACTGGCCAACTGCTCCCTATCCAAGAAATTGGACAGTTACTAGCAGACCACCAGGCAGTTTTCCATGTTGATGCAGTGCAGGTCATGGGAAAATTGCCTGTTCAGCCTGAAAAACTAGGAATTGATTTCCTATCTGCTGCTGCCCATAAATTTCATGGCCCAAAAGGTATTGGTTTCCTCTATTCAAGATTGCCTAAATTTGATGCACTCATACATGGCGGTAAGCAAGAAAATCAACATCGTGCAGGAACAGAAAACCTCCCTGCCATTGCAGCGATGGCCACAGCCCTCAAAGAGCAAACTGCTAAAAGGGACCAAGATCTTCAATACATCACTTCCCTAAAAGAACACCTCATCTACCACCTGGCCGACACCGACTACTACATCAATCAAACTGGCGACCACCTTCCTCATATCATCAATCTTGGCTTTCCTGGTCAACTCAATGAGCAGGTGCTCATGCGCCTAGATCTAGCCGGAATCGCAGTTTCAAGTGGTTCTGCCTGCACAGCAGGTGTTGTACAAAACAGTCATGTCCTTGAGGCTATGTATGGAAAAGATTCTCCACGACTGAAAGAATCCATCCGCATCAGTTTCTCAGAAAGCAATACGACTACTGATATTGATGCACTCATCACTGAATTACACAAGATAATAGGAGGATAAAATGGCATTTGAAAAAACTGTACGCTTAAAAGATTGTAACTTTACCTATCATATCAGCTCGGGTATCAAAAAATACACCCTGCGTGACAATACCTTTGAGCAAACCAAGGCTGGCCACTATCAGCTGGAACGCCTACTAGAAGAAGTTCCCAATTCTGGGCAAGGTTTCCTATTAAAAATTATCATCAACCAAGATTTGACTGGTTTCAAAATCAACATCACAGACAAGTCTGGTCTTCGTTTGATTAACATTTTCAAACCAGGCAGCAATCCAGTTATTCAGGAAAAATTCTACTTCCTCATGGATAGCCTGGTCGACCGAGATATATTTACAAAAGAGGCCTAAGATGATTGAAATCTACTACACTGATGCCTACAAACTAGAACGGGTTCAACAATTTGATAATCTGGATGAGGCTAAATTGGCCTTTGCAGGCTGTGTCACCCTACCAGATTATTACCCTGTTACCCGCATTCTCAAGGACGGACAAGCTCTTGACTTCCAAGGCACCGTCGGAGACCTCTATCGCTATTTTCAAACCCTATAGAAAGACCGAGTTGTTTGGTCTTTTTTTCAAATCAATCTGTTGATTTTTTCACAAACATAGACTAAAATAGAAGAAAGAAGTGAATTAACAAACAAGCTGATAGTGATGTTATCGGTTTTGCAATCCCTTGCAAATTTTTGATACGATTTACAAAAGATTGTGAAATCTATCTGACCAGTAACCGGTGTCCTACAGCTAGAAGGAGAAAAGAGTGAAGAACATAAAAAACGCTGACATCCCCCGGGCCACGGCCAAGCGACTTTCCTTATATTACCGCATTTTCAAGCGATTCCACGCTAGCAATATTGACAAGGCCAGCTCAAAAGATATTGCAGAAGCTATCGGAATTGATTCTGCAACTGTCCGCCGTGATTTTTCTTATTTCGGTGAACTAGGTCGCCGTGGTTTTGGCTATGACGTCCAAAAATTGATGGAATTTTTTGCTGAAATTTTAAATGACAATTCCATCACCAACGTTATGCTCATAGGGGTTGGTAACATGGGACGTGCCCTACTCCACTATAAGTTCCACGAGCGAAATAAAATGAAGATTGTTATGGCTTTTGAAGCAGATGATAATCCAGCTGTGGGCACAGTTGATGAATCTATTCCAATCTATGCCATTTCTGAATTGAAGGAACGGATTGCCGAGGCTGATTCACAAACTGCCATATTGACCGTCCCAAGTGTTAAAGCCCAGGAAGTAGCTGATGTGCTCGTTGAGTCCGGTGTCAAAGGAATCCTCAGCTTCTCACCAGTTAACCTCTCTGTACCAAAAGATGTGGTTGTCCAATATGTGGATTTGACCAGCGAACTGCAAACACTCCTTTATTTTATGAGAAAAGGCGAATAAGAGAGCAAAACAGAGTTAGTTTCGACTAACCCTGTTTTTTGATACTAAAATAATTCACTCTCTTCCCTGAAAGAATAATAGTCCTTCTGCCCGACAATGAGATGATCCAAGAGAACCAGACCCAAAGTCTCACAAGAATCCTTTAAATTTTTGGTAAAGAGCAAATCGTTTTTACTCGGCTGTACAGAGCCTGACGGATGATTGTGAACGATGATAATCGAGGTCGCCATACACTTGACTGCATAGTGCAAAATCTCCCTGGGCTCTGCAATACTGCGATTGACACTGCCGATAAAGACTGTTTTTTGGTGGATGACCTGATTCTGAGTGTTGAGATAGAGGGCGACCAGATGCTCCTGCTTCTGCTGTCCAATCTCCTGAATCATTTTACGCCCCAGTTTTTCACTACCCAAAATACGATCGTTGAGCAAAATCTCAGACTGATTGATGCGCTTACCAAGCTCAATCATGGCCTTTATCTCAATCGCCTTGACCCGACCAATCCCAGTCAAACTCTGCAATTCCTCAATAGACAAATCCCTTAGAGCCGCCAGATTTTCCAGCTGATTGTGTAGATTGTTGGACAAGATAGAAACCGGCTCCTTTTTTGTACCCGTACGGATGAAAATAGCCAGGAGTTCCTGGTTACTCAGGCGTTCCGGCCCCAATTCTAACAAGCGTTCACGGGGCATCAGTGCTTCTTCCTTAAAATCAATTTGATACATAAAATCCTCCTCACCTATCTGTTCGTAAAAAAAATTGAAAAAAGGATAGAAATTCTACCCTTTTGACAAATCAATTTATAGTTGAACCTGATTATATGTTTGTTCAAAGTATTTGAGTGTTTCGCCATCAGCCTGGTCATAAGGAATCACTTCTTCTAAGTCGCCCTTAACAATGGTCCGCATGGTGGCAGCCAAGTCTTCACAGGTAACCAGCGTAATCTCATTTTGCCCTTCAACATCATCGATGACATAGACACTATCAGGCGTCACTGACTGAACACTTTTCACGTTATAAACGTAGATGTTTTCCTTGTCAGTCAAATAAATCTTCATCCCCTCTTTGGCATTTTCAAGAGGAGAAAAGAGAGTTTCACTGGCTCCAGCCATACCAAAAATATGGTGGCTGGCTAGCGAATAGTTGCCTTTACCCATTTCTTGCGTTTCTTTCATGGTGCCCGCTCCATACATGAGGGCAACGTTTGAAAGACCTTTGAAAATTGGCAAGTTAATCTTCAAATCTGGGATAGCAATCCCTCCAATAACTGGCAGCTGCTGCGCTTCCCACTGGGCCTTCATAACAGCTTCCGTAGAGATAGATTCTACTTGAGCAAAATCAAATGTAGTGTCCACCTCTTTATTGCTAGCAATTTCTTCCTTGGATACTTTGGTTACCTGATACTTATTACTGTTCCAGGCAATCATCATATTGCGGATCGATGTGTTGAAAATCAAGGCTAGCGAGATGAGCATTAGGAGACCTATTGCAAGATTTCTCAACCATGACCCCAGTCTTGCTTTCCTTTTCTTATCCTTTGTCATTACTTATCCTCTTCTTCCGTATTTTCTTCGTCTTCTGCAGCATCAACCAGTGCAAAGGTCATGATTTTCGCTTCCTGATCCAGTCTCATTACCTTGACACCCATAGTCGAACGACCTGTTTGCGAAATATTGGCAACGCTGGTCCGAATAATGACACCTGTATCTGTAATCACCATGATGTCCTCAGTGCCTGACACCGTAATCAATCCAGCCAATGGACCATTCTTTTCTGCCACTTTCATGGTGATAATTCCCTTACCACCGCGACCTTTTGTCGGATACTCACTCGCAGGCGTCCGTTTGCCAAAGCCCTTCTCGGATAGCACCAGAACTTCCTGGTCATCGGAAATCATGGTCGCTCCGACCACCTGGTCACCGTCTCGCAGGGTAATCCCTTTGACACCCGTTGCAATACGGCTCATACCGCGGACAGCTGTCTCCGTAAAGCGTACAGTATAGCCAAACTTGGTTCCCATAATGACATCTGCCTGACCATCTGTCAAGAAAACATTGATGAGTTCATCATCTTCTTTCAAATTCAGAGCCTTGAGACCATTTTGGCGGATATTGCCAAATTCGGACACGCTGGTACGTTTGACAATCCCCTGACGGGTCGCAAAGAAGAGATAATGGCCATCTTCCTGCTCCTTGGTCACATTGATAATGGTCTGGATGGACTCATTTTCCTCCAGTTTGAGGAGATTGACCACTGGCAAGCCCTTGGCGGTCCGACCGTATTCAGGAATTTCGTAACCTTTCAGACGGTAAACACGGCCTTTGTTGGTAAAGAAGAGCAGACGGTCATGGGTGCTGGTTGACACCAGTTCACGGACAAAGTCGTCGTCCTTGACACCTGTCCCCTGAACACCGCGTCCACCACGTTTCTGAGCGTGGAATTCATCCTGGGCCAAACGCTTGATATAGCCCTGGTTTGACAAGGTAATCAAGACATCTGCCTCTTCAATCAAGTCCTCGTCTTCTAGTGACAAGACCTCACCGACCATCAATTCTGTCCGACGTTCATCCGCATACTTGCGCTTCACTTCGTCCAGCTCTTCCTTGATGATGAGAATCACACGCTCTGGCTTGGCCAAAATATCCGCCAAATCAGCAATCAAAGCTATCAATTCATCATATTCAGACTGAATCTTATCACGTTCCAATCCTGTCAGACGACGGAGACGCATATCCAGAATAGCCTGGCTCTGACGCTCTGAAAGATTGAATTTGGCCATCAATTCTGCTTGGGCAATAGCATCCGTTTCCGAATTGCGGATGATACGAATAACCTCGTCAATATGATCCAGCGCAATCAGCAAGCCTTCTAAAATATGGGCACGTGCCTCAGCCTTCTCCTTGTCAAACTGGGTCCGACGGGTTACTACTTCTTTTTGATGCTCGATATAGGATTCCAAAATCTGACGAACAGAAAGGATTTTCGGAACACCATTTTGAATAGCCAACATGTTGAAACTAAAGTTGGTTTGGAGCTGGGTCTGCTTGAAGAGATTGTTCAAAATCACGTTGGCAGAGGCATCACGACGCACCTCAATGACGAAACGAACACCCTCACGGTTGGACTCATCACGGACCGCGGTAATACCGTCAATCCGTTTTTCCTGCACCAAGCGAACGATATGTTCTTGAACCTTGGATTTGTTGACCATGTAAGGAAATTCCGTTACAACAATCCGCTCACGGCCATTGCCATATTCTTCAATCTCCGTGCGCGAGCGCAGGGTAATCGATCCCTTACCAGTCTCGTAAGCACGGTGAATACCTGATTTACCCATAACCAGGGCTCCCGTTGGAAAGTCAGGCCCCGGTAAAACCTCCATAATTTCACGAGTGGTGACTTCTGGATTGTCCATAACCAGCTTGACCGCATCAATGGTTTCACCCAGATTATGCGGCGGAATATTGGTTGCCATACCAACGGCGATACCTGTCGTCCCGTTGACCAAAAGGTTGGGGAATCGTGCTGGCAATACCTCTGGCTCACGCTCGCTGGAATCATAGTTGTCCGCGAAATTAACGGTATTTTTGTTAATATCACGCAACATTTCTAACGCAATCTTGCTCATCCGAGCTTCAGTGTAACGCTGGGCAGCGGCACCGTCCCCGTCCATGGAACCAAAGTTCCCGTGACCATCAACTAACATGTGGCGATAAGACCACCACTGGGCCATACGGACCATGGCCTCATAGATGGCAAAATCCCCATGCGGATGGTATTTACCCATAACATCACCCGTGATACGGGCAGATTTCTTATGGGGCTTGTCGGGAGTGATTCCCAATTCGTTCATTCCATACAAAATACGGCGATGAACCGGCTTAAGACCGTCACGCACATCTGGCAGTGCACGAGAAACAATGACACTCATCGCATAGTCAATGAATGAGCTTTTCATTTCGTTGGTCAGATTCACCGTCACTAAGTTTTTATCTTGCATTCTATGCCTCATTTCAACTGCATTCTTACTACTATTATACCATATTCTGGGGCTCTTTTCTGACTTGGGAATTGCTATGTAAACATTTTCAAGTCCCTATTTCCAAGTGACAAACCACAGGAAAAGTGCTAGAATGGAATGTGGTCAGGGGACAACATGCCCCCTAAATAAAACTAAGGAGATGTTTAGAAGATGACTGCAACTAAACAACACAAAAAAGTGATCCTTGTCGGTGATGGTGCCGTAGGTTCAGCTTATGCTTATGCCCTTGTCAACCAAGGTATTGGCCAAGAATTGGGTATCATTGATATCAATAAGGACCGTACACAAGGTGACGCAGAAGATTTGAGCCACGCTTTGGCCTTCACTTCACCAAAGAAAATTTATTCTGCTGAGTACTCTGATGCTCACGATGCTGACCTTGTTGTATTGACAGCAGGTTTGCCACAAAAACCAGGTGAAACTCGCCTTGAATTGGTAGAGAAAAACCTCCGTATCAACCAACAAATCGTTTCTGAAATCGTTAAGTCTGGTTTCGACGGTATCTTCCTCGTCGCTGCTAACCCAGTTGATATCTTGACTTACTCAACTTGGAAATTCTCAGGCTTCCCTAAAGAGCGCGTTATCGGTTCAGGTACTTCACTTGACTCAGCTCGTTTCCGTCAAGCCTTGGCTGATAAGATTGGTATCGACGCACGTTCAGTTCATGCCTACATCATGGGTGAGCACGGTGACTCTGAGTTTGCTGTATGGTCACACGCTAACGTTGCTGGTGTGAAATTGTACGACTGGTTGCAAGACAACCGCGATATCGATGAGCAAGGTCTTGTTGACTTGTTTGTATCCGTTCGTGATGCTGCTTACTCAATCATCAATAAAAAAGGTGCTACTTACTACGGTATCGGTGTTGCCCTTGCCCGTATCACTAAAGCAATCTTTGATGATGAAAATGCTGTACTTCCATTGTCAGTTTACCAAGCTGGTCAATACGAAGGTGTTGAAGATGTCTTCATCGGTCAACCAGCTATCATCGGCGCACATGGTATCGTTCGTCCAGTAAACATCCCATTGAACGAAGCTGAATTGCAAAAAATGCAAGCTTCTGCAAAACAGTTGAAAGATATCATGGACGACGCATTTGCTAACCCTGAAATCGCAGCTGCAATCAAAAACTAAGATAAAAAAGATGAGTTGATTTAGCTCATCTTTTATTTATCTCGCACGTCATAACGCAACATGGCAATCCCGTCTGTAACCGTTGACTCCACCAAGGTCAGCTTCTGCTCCTCTGGCAGTTTGTCAAAAAGGGAAATCCCTTCTCCCAGGATTGTCGGAATAATCCCGATAATAAAATGATCAATCAATCTTTCCTTAAGACAAATTTGAACGAGTTGAGCGCCACCAAACAACCAGATATCTGAACCATCTTCTCCTTTCAACTTTTTGATTACATCAACAATATTTGAAACAAAGCGGACATTGTCATAGCTGGGCTGTTGATGGCGACTAGCAATGATAAACTCCTTCTCCTCATATCCGGCAATCATTTCCAGAGGACAATCTTCTAGTGATTTTCTGCCCATGATAACCGTATCACACGATTTGAAAAAAGCTTCATTATCAAACTGCAGGCTCGTATCATATTCAGTTGTTCCATGCCCTTGTATCCAATCGTAAGAACCATCCGTTCTGGCGATGTGGCCGTCTAAACTCATGGCAATATTTAGTACTAACCGACGCATAAATCTCCTTTCAAAAGGCAGAACCCTCAACAAATGATGAGGGTTCTTGTTGTATAGCTATTTTGATTTGATATAGTTGATACCGTCGGCTTTTGGTGCCACAGCTTTACCAAAGAAGGCAGACAGGGCAATAACGGTAATCAAGTAAGGTGCAATTTGCAGGTAAACGGTCGGAATATCTTTCAAGCCTGGCAACTGGCTACCGATAACCGCCAAACTTTGTGACAAACCAAAGAAGAGACTGGCTAACATAGCACCAAGCGGATTCCATTTACCAAAGATAACAGCGGCCAGGGCAATGAAACCTGAACCAACAATGGTTGTCGCTGAAAAGTTGATGTTTACCGATTGAGCACTTACTGCTCCTCCAACACCGCCAAGGAAACCGGCAATCAATACACCAGCGTAACGCATAGCATAAACGTTAATACCCAGTGTATCAGCCGCTTGTGGGTGCTCACCAACTGAACGGAGACGCAAACCGAATTTCGTTTTATACAGGACAAACCAAGATAGGAAGGCTGTTGCAATCGCGACATAGCCCATCAAACTGGTGTTCTTGAAGAAGAGGTCCCCCAAGACCGGAATATCTGCCAACACTGGGAAAGAGAATTTACCAAATGATTGACGAATACTATCTGTCTGACCTTTATTGTAAATAACCTTAACCAGGAAGACACCGAGAGCTGGTGCTAAGAGGTTGAGTACCGTACCTGACACGACGTGGTCCGCGCGGAAGTTAATGGTCGCCATGGCATGGATTGCTGCAAAGACAACTCCAGCCAAACCACCAACAATCACTGCTAATAGTGGGGTAGCTTTACCAAAGGTCTCAGCAAATTCAATATTGAAGACAACTCCAGCAAAGGCACCAATAACCATGATCCCTTCCAGACCGACGTTGACAATACCACCACGCTCAGAGAACACACCACCTAGACTGGTGAAAATCAATGGCGCTGAATAAATCAGCATTTGCGAAATGAGTAGCGTTAAAATAGTCAAGTTCATCTTATTTTACCCCTTTCGCTTTCTTTTTTGAGTTGAGTAACTGCTCAAAGATAAATTTCACACCGATGAAGAAGATGATAGACGCTGTTACAACGTTGATCAATTCTGGTGGAATCTGAGCACGAACCATACCTGGAGCACCTACAGATAGGGCACCGAAGAGGAAGGCCGCAAATGGAATACCAAGCGGTGAGTTAGTTGCTAGAAGAGCAACAGACATACCGTTGAAACCAATATCCAGGTTACCACTTTGAATATAGACATTCTGGAAGGTACCCAAACCTTGGATAGCTCCACCCAGGCCAGCAAGTGCTCCTGAAATAATCATAGACAAGATGATAGTCCGTTTTGCCGACATACCTGCATAATCAGACGCTGTCGGGTTGATACCAACCGAACGGATTTCAAAACCAAGTGTCGTCTTGGTCAAGAGGAACCAGATAACAATAACAGCGATAATGGCAAAGAAGATACCGATATTCATACGCGAATTGTCTGTCAAAGCCCGCAACCACTCTGTTTGATAGGAAGCATTGGCCGAAACGTTGATAGACGAGTCCGTATTTTTCATCAAATCATCTGAGAAAATATCACGGATAATGTAGTTCCCAGAATAGAGTAAGATGTAGTTCATCATGATGGTCACGATGACCTCACTGGTTCCCAGATAGGCACGGAGAACACCAGGAATGGCTCCAGCAATACCACCAGCTAACATAGCAATGATTACCGTTGCCAAAATCAAGACTGGACGAGGTAAATCTGGATTAGCCAAGGCAAACCACCCTGCAAAAATCCAGCCTACATAAGCTTGACCTGACAAACCGACGTTGAAGAAACCAGCACGACTCGCCACCGCAAAACCAAGGGCAGTGAAAATCAGCGGTGCCATAGCGCGGAAAATTTCACCGACAGACTTGATAGTACCGAAGGCTGAGTAGAACAATTCCTCATAGCCCCAGATTGGGTCATAGCCAAAAATCAACATGACAATTGATCCCAATACAAGACCGCTCACAACAGCAAGTAAAGGAAGGATCAGATTTTGATATTTCTTAAGCATGTTCTTCTCCTTTCTCAATGTGACCACCTGCCATCAACACACCGAGCTCTTGCTTGTTGGTCTTAGCAGGGTCAACGATACCATGGATGACACCATCATGGATAACTGCAATACGGTCTGAAACATCCAAGATTTCATCCAATTCAAAGCTGACAACCAAAACAGCTTTCCCTTTATCACGCTCGGCAATGAGACGCTTACGGATGTATTCAATGGCACCAACGTCCAAACCACGGGTCGGTTGGCTAACAATCAAGAGATCGGGATTACGGTCCACTTCACGAGCGATAATAGCTTTCTGCTGGTTACCACCAGAAAGTGCCTTGGCAGGAACCAATTCACTGGCACCGCGAACATCGAATTCTTGCATCAATTGACGGGCTTTTTCATTGATAACGTTGTAGTTCAAAATACCATTCTTAGAAACTGGTTCTTTGTAGTAGGTCTGTAGAGAAATATTTTCGGCTACCGTCATTGGAAGGACCAAACCATCGCGGTGACGGTCTTCTGGTACGTGGCTGACCTGCATCTCTGTAATCTTACGAGGGGTCTTACCAACCACTTCTTCACCCTTAATCTTGATAGAACCAGATTTGACCTTACGGAGACCTGAAATGGCCTGAATGAGCTCACTCTGACCATTTCCATCGATACCTGCGATACCGACGACTTCGCCAGCACGGACTTCCAAATTCAAGCCCTTAACAGCTGGAATTCCACGGTTTTCATTAACAACCAAATCCTTAATAGACAAAATGACTTCTTTTGGATTGGCAGGAATTTTCTCTGTTTTAAAGGAAACAGAACGGCCTACCATCCACTCAGCTAAGTCTTGGTTGGTTGCATCTCCGACAGGAACTGTCTCGATTGATTTACCACGACGGATAACCGTTACCGTATCAGCAACCGCACGAATCTCATCCAGCTTATGGGTAATCAAGATGATGGATTTGCCTTCTGAAACCAGGGTCTTCATAATCTTCAAGAGCTCTGCAATTTCCGCGGGAGTCAAAACAGCCGTAGGTTCGTCGAAAATGAGCAAGTCAGCTCCGCGATAGAGAGTTTTCAAGATTTCAACACGCTGTTGAGCACCGACCGAAATATCCGCAACCTTGGCAGTTGGGTCAACTTCCAAACCATATTTCTGGGAAAGCTCTTTAATCTCAACAATAGCCTTCTTGAGGTCAATCACACCGCCCTTGGTTGTCTCACTACCGAGGATAATATTTTCCGCAACTGTAAAGGCATCCACCAACATAAAGTGCTGGTGAACCATCCCGATACCCAAGTGGGCTGCCCTAGAAGGTGAATCAATGTTAACTGGTTGACCATTGATAACAATTTCACCGCTAGTCGGTTCCAAGAGACCAGCCAGCATGTTCATCAATGTTGATTTACCGGCACCATTCTCACCGAGCAGGGCATGGATTTCACCACGTCTGACATTCAAATTGATGTGGTCATTCGCAACAAACTCACCAAAAATTTTGGTGATTTCACGCATCTCAATGACATAATCCTTAGTCATAATCTATTTCCTTTCTGACTACAATCGCTAAACGAAAAATCGTTTTCACATAACTATTGTACCATTTTTGTCAGTAAAACCTACCACCATTTGATAGGCTTTACTGAGAAAAATCTCAGCTCCGAAAAGGGCGACCGATAGGCCGCCACTTCGGAAAACTAATGTTATTCAGCTTATTTTTCTGGTGTTTCTGGAACTTCAACTTTACCATCCAAGATTGCTTGTTTAGCGTCTGCGACAGCTTTAGAAGCATCTTCAGAAAGGTTTGTTTCAGCCAATTCTACACCTTTGTCAGCAAGTGAGAATTGAACAACTGTACCACCAGGGAATTCACCTTTAACTGCTTTTTCAGTGATGTCTTTAACTGAAGTACCAACTTCTTTGATGGTTGATGCCAATACGAAGTTAGATTCTTTACCGTCTTTAGAAGTGTAAACACCTTCAGCAGATTGGTCACGGTCAACACCGATTACCCAAACTTTATCTGCTTCATCACGAGTTTCGTTTTCAGCTTTAGCAGCAGCAAATACACCATTACCAGTACCACCAGATGCGTGGAAGATAATGTCTGCACCTGCAGCGTATTGAGCAGCAGCGATTGTTTGACCTTTTGCAGCATCACCGAATGAACCTGCATAATCGATTGTGATTTTGATGTCTGGGTTTACAGACTTAGCACCAGCTACGAAACCAGCTTCAAAGCGGTCGATAACGACACCTTCCATACCACCGATGAAACCAACGTGGTTTGTTTTAGTAGATTTAGCAGCTGCAACACCTGCCAAGTAAGAAGCTTGGTGGTCTGCAAATCCAACGCTGACTACGTTCTCTTGATCTGGAACAACTGAGTCAACGATTACAAAGTGAGTTTCTGGGTTATTTGGAGCCGCTTCAGCAATCGCAGTTTCCAAGGCGAAACCAATACCGAATACAAGGTTGTAACCACCAGCAACAGCTGAGTCAAGGTTTGTTACGTAGTCTGATTCACTTTGTGATTGAATATAGTCATAGCCGCTACCTTTTGACAAACCATTTTCGTCACCCCAAGCAGTCAAACCTTCCCAAGCTGACTGGTTAAATGAACGGTCATCAACACCACCGATGTCTGTTACGATCATTGGCTTAACTGATACTTCTGATGAGTCTGTTGATGCTGCTTCTTTGTTTGCAGTACGGCTTCCACAGGCAGCCAATGTAAGAGCTGCAACAGTAGCTAGACCAAATCCGACAAGTTTCTTGTTCATTTCTGAACCCTCCTAAAAAATTCTTTTTGCAACTTTCGTTGCGGCGATAATACTACAGTCTAACGACTGTCTTACAGACTAGTTTAGGTCTGTAAAAGAATATGGAAGTAATTCCCCGACTGTCATCTCGACTGTCGATAGATCTTTGGCAACAAGTGTCACCTTTAAATCCTTATCAAAAAATTCAGCCATGACCTGGCGACAAGCACCGCATGGTGAAACTGGTTTCTCTGTCTGACCATAAACAATCAGCTCAGAAAAATCCAAGACGCCCTCTGAAACAGCTTTGAAAATAGCTGTTCGTTCGCCACAGTTTGTCAAGCCAAAGCTGGCGTTTTCAATGTTAACACCCGTAAAGACTTGCCCATCCTTAGCAACCAAGACAGCTCCAATTGGAAAATGAGAATAGGGAACGTAGGCTTTCTTACTCACTTCCTCAGATAATTTTATCAACTCAGTAGTCGCCATCTGCTACAGCTCCGTTCATAATCGCTACACCTGAAGATGCACCAATACGGGTTGCACCAGCTTCGATAAAGGCAAGGGCATCCTCATAGGTACGCGCACCACCAGATGCTTTGACACCCATATCTGGTCCTACTGTTTGGCGCATCAAGGTAACATCAACCACTGTCGCACCACCTGTAGAAAATCCAGTAGAAGTCTTAACAAAATCAGCACCGGCCTCTTGAGACAATTGACAAGCCTTCACCTTTTCCTCATCGGTCAAAAGACAGGTTTCGATGATGACTTTAACCAATTTATCGCCACTGGCTTCCACAACCGCCTGTATATCTTCCAATACTAGGTCATAGTTCTGAGATTTGAGGGCACCAATATTGATGACCATATCAATCTCGTCTGCACCATTTGCAATCGCATCCTTGGTCTCAAAAGCCTTGACAGCTGGCGTGTTAGCTCCCAGAGGAAAACCAATCACTGTACAAACCTTGACCTCTGTTCCAGCTAACCCCTTTGCAGCGTAGGCAACCCAAGTTGGATTAACACAGACGCTAGCAAAGTCGTATTCTTTTGCCTCTTCAATAATCTTTGCAACCTGTTGCTCAGTTGATTCCGGTTTCAAAATGGTATGGTCGATATATTTATTTAATTTCATAAGTTTTCTCCGTACATTAAGAAATGATTTCAATGATTTCCTTCGTATTTACACTTACATCATCTATTTTAACATTTTTTTGGAAATTTGTAAGCATATTTTCCGAAATATTTTCATTTGCATAGATGGTTGCAATCGGCTGACCTTTTTCGACTGCATCCCCCACTTTTTTGTGGAAAACAATACCAGTCTCATAGTCCAGTTCATCTGTTTTTACCGCTCGACCTGCTCCTAGTTTCATGGCAAATAGACCAAATTCTAGAGCTGGCAAACCAACAATATAGCCATCTCGCTCTGCCAATACGTCCACCTTGTGGGAAACATCTGCCGGACGGTAGAGGTCTTCCAAATCGCCTCCTTGAGCCTGAACCATTTCCTCAAATTTCTTAAGGGCAGCTCCATTTTCAATATGCTGACGAACTTCCGCAACCGTCTTTTCAACATCAGCAAGTCCCAACATGATTTGAGCCAACTCACAGATAAACTCTGTCACGTCTTCCCTACCCTTGCCTTGTAAAATTTCCAAGGCCTCAAGGATTTCCAGGCGATTACCAATGCTGGTTCCCACCGGCTGAGACATATTTGTCAAAACTGCAATAGTCTTACGTCCGACAGCCTTACCAAGGTCCACCATGGTCTGAGCCAGCACACGCGCCTCTTCTACTGTCTTCATGAAGGCACCTTCGCCCACCGTGACATCAAGGAGAATGGCATCTGCACCAGCCGCAATCTTTTTAGACATAACCGAGCTTGCAATCAAGGGAATAATGTCCACCGTCGCTGTCACATCGCGCAGAGCATAGAGCAACTTATCAGCCTTGACCAAATTATCTGATTGGCCAATAACCGCAACTCCCGTCTCCTGAACCTGCTTGATAAAGTCTTCCTGAGTCACCTCAATCTGATACCCTTTAATGGACTCCAATTTGTCCAGAGTGCCACCTGTGTGACCCAAACCGCGTCCGCTCATCTTGGCAACTGGCACTTCAAAACTAGCTACCAAAGGAGCTAGAATCAAGGTTACCTTGTCACCCACACCACCAGTCGAGTGCTTGTCTACCTTGATACCAGGAATAGCAGATAAGTCAATCTGGTCACCTGATGCCACCATATTCATAGTTAAATCAGAAATCTCTCGCGTTGACATGCCTTTAAAGTAAATGGCCATCGCCAGGGCTGACATTTGGTAGTCAGGCACTGTTCCAGCCACGTAGCCCTCAATCAACCATTTAATTTCCTCAGAAGACAATTCCAAACCATCTCGTTTTTTCTGAATTAAATCAACTGCTCTCATTCTTTCACACTTTCGAGGATATAGTATCCTTTGTCTTTTTTGATAATCTCACAATTGCCATAGGTTTCTTCCATTATTGCTTTGGCACTTGGTGCGCCCTGTTTCTTTTGAATCACAATGGTCAAGGTTCCACCGTCCACTAAGTATGCATGGGCACCTGAAATGACTTCGTGCACCACCTCCTTGCCAGCACGGATAGGTGGGTTGGAGATAATATAATCAAAATTTCCGCTGACATTTTCATAGATATTGGACTGGAAGATAGTTGCTGGAACACCGTTTTTCTCAGCATTTTTTTCAGCCAACTCAAGCGCTCTGCTATTGATATCAATCAAGGTCACATCAACATTAAAGACCTTTGCCAAGGTTAATCCAAGTGGACCATAGCCACAGCCAACATCCAAGAGGGTCTTCCCAGTTTCTAATTCCAGGGATTGTAAAAGCACCTGACTTCCATAATCAACCATTTTCTTACTAAATACACCTGCATCTGTCAAGAATGTCATGTAGGTATCTAATAAACGGACACGGAGTTCATGAATATCATGTGCTGTACTGGGATTTTTTTCGTAATACATCTCTGACATGTCTTTATTATAACATTTCCTAAAAACGTTTTCAAGAGGTTTTACTTACCTGAAAAGATATGTTAAAATAAATAACAAGAAATAATTACTAGATATGGAAAACAAAAAATGAAACATGAATTTTTAAATTTTGAAGAAATCGATCGCTCCACCTGGCAGCAACTTCACCGTAAAACCACCATCCCCTTGACTCAGAGTGAACTCAATTCCATCAAAAGTTTCAATGATAAGATCCAACTTCATGAGGTATCAGACGTCTACCTCCCCTTGGTCAACCTCATTCACATCTATCGCAAGGCCAGAAAAGATTTAACCTTTACAAAGAGTCTCTTCCTCCAGAAATCCATCAAGTCTCAACCATTTATCATCGGTATTTCCGGAAGTGTTGCTGTTGGTAAATCCACTACCAGTCGCTTGCTCCAGATTTTGATTGCCCGCACTTTCAAGCATTCAACTGTAGAACTGGTTACTACCGACGGTTTTCTTTACCCCAATGCTACCCTAGAGGAAATGAATCTATTGGACAAAAAAGGCTTTCCTGAGTCTTATGATATGGAAAAACTGATTGGATTCTTAGACAATATCAAAAATGGTATCAATTGTGAAATTCCTGTCTATTCTCACGAAACCTACGATATTGTCCCTGATAAAAGTCAAAAAATTCAGGTCCCTGATTTTCTAATTGTCGAGGGAATCAATGTCTTCCAGAACCCTCAAAACCAGCGACTCTATGTCAGCGATTATTTTGATGTGTCTATCTATGTGGATGCCGAGGTGGAGAATATCGAAACCTGGTACTTAGAACGCTTCCAAAAATTGCTGAAGCTTGCAAAAAATGACTCTAGCAACTACTACCATCGCTACACCCGGCTCACCTATCCAGAAATCATCGCAGTCGCTCAAAATACTTGGAAAAATATCAACCTTGCCAACCTCGAAAAATACATCGAGCCGACGCGCAATCGGGCGGATATTATCTTGCACAAGGCTGAAAACCATGAAATTGATAAAATTTATCTAAAAAAATAAATAACACTTGTCAAAACCAGTCTTTTCAGATATAATGGTATGGTTAGTACAAGAAAGGGTGGAGGTGAAACCATTGGCAAACATTAAGTCAGCTATCAAACGCGCTGAATTGAACGTTAAACAAAACGCTAAAAACTCAGCACAAAAATCAGCTATGCGTACTGCAATCAAAGCATTTGAAGCTAACCCATCTGAAGAGCTTTACCGCGCTGCTAGCTCAGCAATCGATAAGGCAGAAACTAAAGGTTTGATTCACAAAAACAAAGCAAGCCGCGACAAAGCACGTCTTGCAGCAAAACTTGCGTAATAAAATCGAAGTCGTCAAGACTTCTTTTTTTATTTTAAAAATAGGACTGGCGCTGCCAATCCTATCTCGGTATCTTGATTTCAAAAATAGTTCCTGTTGGCTGGTTATCACGAATTGAAATTTCCCCCTTCAAGGAATCACTAATCTGTTTAGCCAAGGACAAGCCGAGTCCAAAACCACCTTTTTGTCGCGTTCTAGCCTTATCTACCCGATAAAAACGATCGAAGACCTTGGTCTTATCATCCTGACTAATTCCTATTCCATTGTCCGCAACTGTAAAGTACGCAAATTTATCCTTTACTCTTGCCTGAATGCTAATTTGTCCATCGTCTCCTGTATATTTCAAGGCATTATCAAAAATAATAGTCAGGAGTTGTTTTAGCAGGGCCTTATCTGTCCGAATAGGCTGCTTAATATGATTCGTAACAAGTAAATCCTTGCCACTCTCTTCAGCGATAATGTTAAAATTGTCAAAGATTTCCTCGAGATATTGTGGATCCAAATCATCCATCACAATCTGGAAACCATCATCTCGCCGAGCCAGATTCAGCAAATTACTGGTTAAAATCCGCATGTTCCGCACTTCAGCAAGACTGGAGGCAATGCTTTCACTGGATTCAATGATGGTCGCATTGGGATGACGGAAGAGCCCCTCTAGGCGATTCTGTAGGACAGTCAGTGGTGTCCTGAGCTCATGACTAGCATTCTCCACAAAATCCTTCTGCTTTTGATAGCTTAACAAAATTGGCCGCATACTGAGTTGAGCTAAATAAAGACTGGCAAACAGCGAAATAAACCAGAAGGAGACCATGACAATTGCCACTGTTCGCTCATAGGTCTGAATAGACATTTTAATCTGACTGACATTGACACAGATAGTCGCGTATTTCAAGTCTAGCGACGAATATTTTTCCGTTACCTCACTCGGCAACTCCAGGGTGGTATAACGGAAATCATCATCACCAAATGGCCCTTCGACGCTGACTTCCTTTACATTTTTCAAACTTTCCTTATCAAAAGCCAATTCAGACAAACCACTGAAGACATCAGAATTGACTAGCTCACCCACAGAATTATACAAGAGTACGTGGAAATTGGTTCCCAAACGAATGGGCTCACCGGGACCACCATCAGTATCATCTGGGAGAGTATTTGCACTCGCATTACCTTGATTGCTCTCGTGCTGAAGAATAATTTCCGAATCTGGATTCAGCATCCTAGCTGCCGCAAAATTCAAAACCAAGTCAGGATGTTGCTTGATTTTGTCAAACTTGATATCTGTACTACGATACATGGTAGACCGCATCAGTTGAAAAATAATGGCCGTCATGAATATGAAAATCAGCGTAAATACGGCAAAATAGCGGATAAAGTAGGAAAAATTGTCCGACTTGGTGAGCTTTCTCATCTTATTGATCATTTTTCAAAATATACCCTACACTTCTCAAGGTCTGTAAGCGGTCTGCGAAAACCGTTCCCTTTAATTTCTTTCGGACTTTTGAAACATAGACCTCTACTACTGAGATGGTCGTATCGCTGTCAAAGCCCCAAATACGGTCAAAAATTTGAGTTTTAGGAAGAATAACGTTCTGGTTTTGCAAGAAATACACCAGTAAATCAAATTCTTTTCCTAGTAACTCAATTTCACTGCCGTCCACATAGGTCATATTGGTAGACAAATCAACAGTCACATTGCCAAATTCTAGCTGATTATCATTGAATTTACCAGCTCGCTTCAAAAGCGCCTGAATACGCATCTTCAACTCCTCTAGATAAAATGGCTTGGTCAGGTAATCATCCGCCCCCAATTCAAAACCGTGACCCTTATCATCCAAGCTTTCTTTAGCCGTCGTAATCAGGACCGGAGTAGAAATTCCTTTTTCGCGGATTTCTTTTAAGACCTGAAATCCATCCTTCTCTGGCAACATCAGATCTAAGAGAATCAGATCATAGACACCTGATTCTGCCTCATAGAGGCCCTCATCGCCATCAAAAACCTGCATAACATCAGCAAAATCATCTAGAAAGTCGAACACCGAATTAGATAGGCTTACATCGTCTTCAACAAGCAATATTTTAATCATATCTGTCTCCTTTTTTTACTCATTATAACATCTTCACATTCATATTTCTATTTAGAAAAAGCCAAACTAGCAACAATTCCTACTATTAAATGCAGCAGGTGCACGAATAGATGTTAGAACCTGTAGTCACAAGTGCGATACATTTCGATAAGGGATAGTTTCTTGCTAATAAAGGCTGCTTGAGATGGAATACTGACTGTATTTCGAGAAAAACTAGAACCTATAGTCGCAAAGGGGAAGTTTTCAGATTTGCTCTGATTTTTGTAGCAATCTAGGCAGAAATTTTTACAATACTCTAGTATTGCAAAAATTTCTAACGACGACTGAGCTAAAATCAGAGCTAAGATGAGAATTTAACCTGTGACTGTAGGTTCTACCAATGAGTGGCAGAAAAATATCCTTAGCTCAGGTTCTGAGCTGTGAAGGCAGGTTCTTATACTCCTAGCTTGACCTCTCTAGTATAAACGATGTAACTTAAAAGAAACTAAAACACAAAAAGACTTCCAAAAGGAAGCCTCCTGATAATTACTTACCAAGTTTTGCTTTTGCAGCGTCTGCAAGAGCTGTGAAACCTGCTGCATCGTTTACTGCGATATCTGCAAGCATTTTACGGTTCACTTCGATTTCAGCCAATTTCAAACCGTGCATCAATTGTGAGTATGATAAACCGTTCATACGAGCTGCCGCATTGATACGAGTGATCCACAATTTACGGAAATCACGTTTTTTCTGACGGCGGTCACGGTATGCATAGTAGTAAGAGTTCATTACTTGTTCTTTCGCAGTGCGGAACAAGAGGTGCTTAGCACCGTAGTAACCTTTAGCTAATTTTAAAATACGTTTACGGCGTTTACGAGAAACAACGCCACCTTTAACACGTGCCATTTAATTTTCCTCCAAATAATTCAAATAGTAATTATGCAATACTGATGCGAGATTAGCGCATTTGTGTAAGCATTGACTTGATACGCTTAAAGTCACCAGCATGTACCATACCTGCTTTACGAAGGTGACGACGTTGTTTTTTAGTTTTACCGTGGAAACGGTGTGAAGTATAAGCGCGGAAGCGTTTCAATCCACCAGAACCTGTACGTTTAAAACGTTTAGCTGATGCGCGGTGAGTTTTTTGTTTTGGCATTTTAATTCTCCTTTTAGCGTAAAAAGCTTATTTTTTATCTGAAGCTGGGGCCAACTGCATAAACATTTGACGACCGTCCATCTTAGCGCGTTGTTCGATAATGGCAATATCTTGAGTTGCTTCGGCGAACTCAGCTAATACTTTCGCGCCAACTTCTTTGTGGGTAATCATACGACCCTTGAAACGGATCGAAACCTTGACCTTATTTCCTTTTTCAAGGAATTTACGGGCATTACGAAGTTTCGTCTCGAAATCCCCTTTGTCAATAACTGGACTTAGACGCACTTCTTTGACAGTGACAACACTTTGTTTCTTGCGTTGTTCTTTCTGTTTCTTCTGATACTCAAATTTGAACTTACCGTAGTCCATAATTTTAGCAACTGGCGGTTTAGCTTGCGGTTGAATCAATACTAAATCCACATTTGCCTGATCAGCGATGGCCTGAGCCTCATTGAGCGGTTTGATTCCCAACTGTTCACCCTCAAGACCGATAAGACGAACTTCACGCACTCGAATTTCATCATTGATGAACAAATCTTGCTTTGCTATGGCTTTTCACCTCATTTTATTTTTTTCGAGAAAAACGAAACGGACTTGCTACACAAGTCCGCACTACACCATTATTCTTTCCGAAGAAATCTTAATCCGTAGGGCCAGACAACGTTAGTCGCAAGGCGAGAAGCTCTCACTTCTGCTTTTCTCAATACGACCATTCTATCATGTCCTACACTACTTGTCAAGGATTTCTTTCGCTTTTTCTGAAATAAATTGCACAACACCTTCAATAGAAACACCAGTTGTATCAAAGGTAATGGCATCTTCTGCTGCTTTTAGTGGTGAAACTGCTCGTGTACTATCTTTCAAGTCACGGGCCGCAATCTCCTCTTTCAAGGTTTCCAAATCCGTCTCAATGCCACGCGCCTTATTTTCCTTAAAACGGCGAAGGGCCCGCTCTTCAACAGAAGCAATCAGAAAAATTTTCAACTCTGCCTGAGGCAAAACAACTGTGCCAATATCACGACCATCCATGACAATGCCACCTGCCTGGGCAATTTCTTGCTGGAGTTCGACCAATCTTTCACGAATAGGAGCCAATGCTGCCACCCAAGAAACATTGTTGGTCACGTCGTTATCACGAATGGCTAGACTGACATCCCGTAGACCGAGGAACACCAGTTGCTGGCCGTCTTCCGAACGGCCGAATGAAATCGGATGCTGAGCCAAGAGAGCTAAAATATCGTCAACCTTGTCAGCTGTCAGTTTATTTTCCAGGGCTAACAGTGTAACGGCACGATACATAGCTCCAGTGTCCAAATAGGTATAGCCAAAATTTTTCGCAATAATTTTTGCCACAGTCGACTTTCCGCTCGAAGCAGGTCCGTCGATGGCGATTTGAATTGATTTCATAATTCCTCTTATCTAATACGTACTACATCTCCTGGGTTGGCCCACCAAGTACCACCAGGTCCCACCATTTTTTCTGGATTCAAGCGTTCCAACTCAGCCATAGAAATCCCTGCTCGGTTGGCAATACTTGCAAGACCTTCGCCAGGTTGGACAGTTGTGGTTGTACCATCTCCACGATCTACCAAATCGGCAGCGGAGCTTGCCTCTGTTGATGATTCCTCAGTGGCTGCTTCTGTAGTCTCAGTCGTTTCAGTTGCGTTTGCATCTTGCTCAGATGAACTCGAAGCTGCAACCTGGGCATTCTCAGCATTATAAAAACCTTCTGTCGAGTCAGTATTACTGCCACCTGTAGACAGGTAAATAGCCAAAATGATAATGGCCAAAAGGAAGAAAACAAAGATTGATGCTAAAATAGTAAACAAGCGACTACTCGCCATCATACCTACTTTTCGATTTCTACGACTTACTGACACTTGCTCATCCTCAACTTCTTCCAATTCTTCTTCAAAAAGTTCATCATTCCATGGTTCTTGTGACATTGATAGCTTCTCCTTGTATTTTTTTCCTATTATGTTTACAATTATTCTATGAATATTAGACTGATTCCTGAAAAATGTATCGCCTGTGGTCTATGTCAGACCTACTCGCCCTTGTTTGACTATGATGATGACGGTATCGTTATTTTTAGCCATACTGAGGCTTTAGAAACAAGCATTCCAGCTGATAATCAGGCTCTCCTGGCTGCAAAATCATGCCCCACCAAGGCTATTCTTGCGGAGTGATTTCGCTTCATCTGAATAGTAGACTTCAAAATAATCCTGCTTGACCAAATGGTCGACAAGCTCTATTTCGCCTTGAAATTTGGGATGAAGGGCTAAGGCATTGATGAAGTATTTCTTAGGCCACTTCCTCATGCAGAATGTTAGCTCCTCGGCTTCATTTCTCCTACAGATACTGATAGATAAATAATTGACCTTGACCTTGCTGATGGAAGCAATGTCAATTTTTTTATTCTTAAATAGATTTGCTGATGCGATATATAGATTTTCATCTTCAATGAGAAAGTACCGATGACTGCCTAAAATCGCTAAGACAATCGTCGCAAACAGCAAGAGAAAAATGATAAATACCTGGCGACTTCTCTCCAAAATGAGGGATAGCCCTAGAAAGAGAGGAACCAAGGACAGGGACCAATAAATCATCGAGGTCGCAAAATCCGGTTGCCAATGGTATCTTAATTTTCCAAATAGTCGGATCATTTTATACCTCCTTTTTCTATTTTAGCACAAAAATGAGGATTTTCCTATGGAAAATCCTTAAATTGTGTGAAATTATTACAAAGAGATTGCGATTGTGTTACAGAACGGATGACGTTGTCTAGAGAAACACACCTGTCCAGCACAGATTAACTGTGACTCGTCGCCAAGTTCAAAATATCGGCAATGGACAGACCTGTTCCTTGAGACATCTGGTCAACTGGGACTCCCATAGATAAAAGGTTTTGTTCAATCTCCATATTACGGATGATAACTCCCTGTTCGATTCCTTGCTCAATCCCCTCCTGCAAAGCCTTTTCACGCACAGCCTCCTCATGGCGGGTGATACCTGAATGAATTTCCCAAAAATGGTTGGATGCGTTGCGGCTCCACTGGTCTATCATGTCTACTTCCTCCTTGGTCATGGTAATCTCAAGACAGCTGTTGAGTAAGTTTTTGAACCAAACTCAAGTCCAAACCAACGAAGTCAGCTATCTGCATAGGACTACGACCTTGCTGTAACATACGACCGATCATACTCAATTGCCCTTGTTCGATTCCTTGTTCAATTCCTTGCTCAATACCAAGTTCAATCCCCTCTTTCAAGGCTTTCTCACGAACAGCCTCTTCATGGCGGGTAATACCGGAATGAATTTCCCAAAAATGGTTAGATGCATTGCGATTCCATTGGTCTATCATGTCTATTTCCTCCTTGGTCATTGCATTTCTGTCGAGCAACTGCTCGGCCTTATCTATAATAGGTGTCGGTCGTTGGCTAAAGCCTCGGTTAGAGAAAAACTCCAGCCAGAGTCGTTGTTTGTCGTCCAGCATGCTGTCACGGAACTTTTTCAGCTCGATAATCACCATTTCAAACGGTTTCTTGTACTGTCCAGTTTCACCGAAGGGCTGTTCCAGTACTTCGCCCGTCTGACTGTCCGTAATGATAAAAGAATGAATGGGACGATTGTCATCAAAATAACGGCTGGCAACAAGCGCTATCGAATAGACCGGCATGATTTTTTCATACATATCGTGGGTCTTGTAAACCTTCTTGCGAACATTGGGCAAATCCTTAACCAAATGCTGGCAAGAATAGGTCCAGAGCCGCTTGATGAAGTTCTTCTGGTAGGCCACCTGAATCTCGATAATGACCTGGGTCTGGTCCTCCATGAGAGCCAGAATATCCACTGTGGTGCTGAAAAATCCCTTCCGTTCGCGCTTGAGGTCTGCGATAGTACCATTCAAAATCTCAACAGACTGGGGGCGAAAGCCCAGAAAAGTTTCGATAAAATCAATGGTAATCTCATGGTCGCTAAAAATTTTCTTAGCAACAATATCAGCTAAGGGATTAATCTTGTGGCGGCGTTTTGACAAATGAGTATCCTCCGAATTTAGTTCTACTACTTACATAATTCGAAAAATACTGGCAGTTTCTAAAATTATTTTATCATAAATGGAAGAAAATGTAAAAAATGAGAAAGTAAATAATAATAGTTCTTTCTCATTACATATACTTTGAAATTACCTAAGAGAGCTAGTTTTTGACAGGTACAACAAATACTATAAATTTTGTTCCTTGATAATATATATGGGACGTTTTTTAGTTTCTAAAAATATTTTTGCAATATATTTTCCTATTATCCCAATAGCTAACAGTTGAATTCCACCAATAAATAATATAATTGAAACGGTGCTTGCCCAACCTGTGATACTGCCACCAATAGTGACTTTGCGAACGACAACAAATAAAATACCCAAAATCGACATTAAGAACGATGATATTCCAGCCCAGACTGATAAATTTAAAGGTGCCTCCGAAAAATTAATGAATCCCTCCAAAGAATAATTTAATAAACTCCAAAAACTCCATGACGTTTCACCAGCGATTCTTTCCCTGTTCTCATAACTGATATAGTCTACTTCAAACCCTACCCAGGAAAATAATCCTTTTGAAAAACGGTTGACCTCTTGAAGTTCTAAGATACTATCAACTACCTGTCTTGTCATCAGACGAAAGTCTCTGGCTCCATCGATCATCTCTGTATCCGAAACTTTATTAATTAATTTATAGAATAATTTCGAGAAAAAGGAGCGAATCGGTGGTTCACCTGAGCGATCTGCACGACGAGTTCCCACAACGTCACAACCACCCTTTATTTTCTCATACATTTGGATGAGTAATTCTGGCGGATCTTGTAAGTCCACATCCATCACCGTAATGAAATCTCCCTTGGCGTGTTCTAAGCCAGCCAAAAGGCCTGCTTCTTTCCCAAAATTTCGCGAAAAGGAGAGATAGTGCACATTATCGAAGTCCTGTGCAACCTCTCTGAGGATCTTTAGAGTCGCGTCCTTAGAACCATCATTAACAAATAAATATTCAAAAACAAGTTCATTAGACAACTCTTTTTCAACTTCTTTGGTTGCAGCTAAAAATGGACTGATAGTTTCTTCCTCGTTGTAACAAGGAATGATGATTGATAGTATTTGCATAAAAATATTCCGTTAAAATTATTAGTGATGTAGAAAGTTATGGTATTTCAAAGAAATTCTCATTCAATATGTAGCCATCACCCAAGCTCAAATCATATTGAATCATTTGGAGATCTAGCGAAATTTGCTCTCCTTCTTTAGTATTCTCGTATTTTTGACCCGAATTTGTATCAAGATATTCTGTCATTAGGGCATAATAAGGAGAAACTTTTGAGTTTGTTTGTTTAAATAGTAAGGCGCTAAAATCACTAGAATTTACCAACGGATAGTTCAACTTTGGTGTTTCAAAATTGCTCCAAATAAAATATTCTGTTCTAAATTGGCTATCCGGATTGTCCAAAAACGCTTCTGATGGATACAAACCGGGCAAATGATCCCCATAAAAAACTACTGTTATCTTTTTTTCAATTTTCTGCAACGAATTTAGAAACTCACGTGTAGCAGTGTCTGTGTTTGATAATAATCGTGTATAGGCTAGCAAGTCATTGTTTTGACTTTCTGTAAAACCTTTACCTTCAGCAGTAATTGGTGAGTCAATTAATCCCCACGGCAAATGACCTTGCATAGTGATTACGGAAAAAAATTGACTCTGTGTTGTAGAAATGCGTTCCAGCACGTTATTGTAGACTGTCTCATCCCCAATGTTATTACCGACATAGGCAATATTATCAAATTTTTCAGCTGTTCCCGTTTGAAAAACTTGATGCTTAAAGTTTAATTCAGTATATACTTTGTCACGTTGATAGTTTTCTGCATTTAATGGATGCAAAACATACCGCATAGTTGGATCGAATGAATCGCTGATAGACGGCAAGTAATGTAATAGAGGTACAACTTCTAAATTAATCACTGAAACAGCTGGAGAGTAATTATAATAAGGTAGGCTAGTTAATGTTTGAATCTCCATATTAGCTGTACCACCACCATAGTGATCCGAATGCATTTGCCCCGAAGTATATTCTTGCTGGATTTTCCTGATTTCAGGAATCGGATCTTCAGAAATTGACAACATAGGTAATTTTGTTGGATCCGAGAAACTCTCGTTTAAAACATAAATTACAGTCTGGTCAGAAATTTGATTTGTCCGTTCTAAATTCATATTTCTTGCGACATTCTCATATTTCTTAGCTATTTCTGCAATCGCTTCTTTACTGTAACCAGCGGGTTCATCCATCACTTTCTTTGTCCATTGTTTAGTCCAAACATACATCAAAGATTTATATCTGGCATTGGTTGAAAAACCGAACCATGTGATATTTGCCCAATTGTTTAAGGTCGATACTACAGGAATTCCGTTTACGATTTGGGAATTATGCTCATTACTAAAAACGTATGAGATTCCACTAAAGAATAATAATGGAATAATAGCCAATCCGACTCTATATTTCAAATTTTTTAAAATTTTTCCAGGCAATATCCACTTTCTTAACAATGAATACAACGCCATTAGACAAAAAATGGCAGTTATAGCGGTTAAAAGAACACGAAAATTTAAAAAACTTACTAAAAATTTGACTTCTGTTACCCAGACAAAATCTGTAATCAGAAGTGGTTCACTGCGCATTTGCTCTTTTAGAAAATTGACAACAGATATAGTTGAACCTATGATGACAATGATGAAGGATGGAATCAAAAATCTATTAAAAATAAAATAGATTAACGTGAAAAATAAGAATAATACTAGAATCTGATAAAGCGTAGCTCCCGGAAAAATATATTTTTCCAGCAGTATCGCTTCATCCTTAATCCCATATTGAATTGTACCATTGAAAAAAATTGCAAACAGGAGTGCAGCCGAATAAATCAATTGAACCGACGGTTTATTAACCAACAAATCCCTATATCCAATAATGAAAGTATAAGAAATAAAAACAAATATAGCATAAATAACCAAAATGGTTATTAACTTCAATTCTGCTATTTCATTCATACTACTTCTAATTCCTGAATATTCCATCATAATACAAGCCAACATAATAGAATTGAATAAAGCAGTTGAAATATGAGGGACTGTTTTTATATTATTACAGAAAAATTTTCGACAAGTAACGATAGTTAAAATACTAATAATAAGATTGGGAAAATATCTCAATTGTAGCAACTGATTTTCTCTGAAAGAATAGAAATCAAAGGTGGGATTATTTAATTCTCTAGTAGCTACTATGTAATAACCTGTTACAGTTATCAATAGAAATCCCCAAATTATTTCCATCAAGGACGCCCTATCAAAAGACTTCGAGACCAAGACACCAAGAACTATGGAACAAAAGATTGCAAAAATATGGAAAATAGCTATTTTATCGGTAAAATCGCTAAAGGTTAATTCTATTAGCGAAGGAGAAATTGACATTACTCCTATGACAATAGCAAATATATTCTGAACTATTTTATATTCTTCTATTCTGTTTTTTAACATTTTTTATTGTCCGTAACACCCTTTCATATCCTATTGAGGAATTCCAAAGAATAGCAGGTAAAAATTGTATCAGGTACCTGCTCCTTCCACCCTCAAAAATCATCAAAAAAAGTATCCCTCCAAAAATGGTTATTTGGACCCATAAATTTAAGGAATTTTTAAAATCTGGGAAGAAGATACTGTAGATAACCATGCCCAAAATGATAACTATCCAAAGTATTTGAAAAACAACAGAATAAGGGGAAAAATCAGAAAAGTTTACTAAAATTAAGCGCCGTAATTTCTGAGCTATGCCCGTATTGGAGAACCTATTTGGAATCATGTTTTCTTCAAGTAATACATTCTCTACTTGCCAGCCCATTAATCCTTCGGCAGTGATATAGTATAGTTTTTTATCCAGATGATGTTTCCAATCAGACAAATCCATTTTTGCTACTCTTTGTTTGATTGATTGTATAAATATTTGATTACGTTCAGGGCCAGCCGCATTCACTACTTCTTCAGATAATTCAGCATGCGCTGCACCAGTAGAAGTCAAACCTAAATCTACAAAGTAGAACATTGTCCGACTTTTCCCCTCTTCAAAAGGAACTACATACTCTTGATGTAAAGTAAATTGACTGAGAGAGTTTATTGTCATAAAACTTAAAATAGTCAGTCCGGCTAAAGCAAAATTCTTGGCAAAGCTATGGTTTTTTATCTGTAATAATTGATAAACTAGAACAATGACCCCTGAAATCGCATATATAAGCAATGGAGCCCTGAGCCCATAACTTAAGCCCAAAATGATTCCCAATGCAATCGAAAGTAACAGTTTGATTGTGTAACTTTTTGCTGTTACTAATTGGTAACCAACGTAGAAAATTAATGTACCAAAGAAAAATGCAGGGCTATCAGTATAGGCCTGAAGAAATTGAGGTGAAAAGCCAACAAATACTACCAATAAATAAAATAAAAGATTACTGCTGTTTGGTAACAGGCGCTTGCGTAGATTATCCAATAAGAGTATTGCAATATCAATAAATGCTATATTGAACAGAATAAGTCCATGGATCAAATATCGTTTACCAAATAAGTAAAGCAAACATTTTTCCCATATTAACAACATATAATTGTTCGGATTTACAGAAATATAATTCAATAGTTCTGCCCCAGTCTCCCCAATTGCGATACGATAAATCGTTCCGGGGTCTGCAATCGGGACTATTGGCATAGAGACGAGTAACAAACATTGCCAAAGCAACATGAGACAGAATACGAAGGCTTTAATATGTTTTAAAATGGCTATATTCTCTAATGTCTTATTTCGACTAATCAAACAATATGTCAAGAAAATTAGCAATGCCAAAACAAAGAAAATGATTTTATGTTCAATAGTAATATGTTCATAAAAGACATTTGTAAAATAAAACTTTACACTATTAACAAGCATCAAGATGACAACTATTCCAAAGATAACATTCCCAAATTTTAATAATCGTATCATTTAAAACCTTTTCTACACTTTGAGAGGACTCATTCCATTCTTTGACGAATTCTTGTCAAAAAATGACTTAATTTTCTACCCAAAATCTCTAGTTTTGTTTTTCTAGTTAATCCAGTAAGCAAAAATTCTATTGCTTGCATGCTTTGATTTGCTTGACTATCTCCGTGTTCTATTTGAGCTACTATATTTTGATAAGCAACTTCTGGGACATAGCGTTTTAAGACGTGCGATTGATAAGCAATAGCTTCTACTTTTTTTTCTTCAAAGACTTCAAGACTATCCTCTATTTGTTGCTTCAATTGCGTAATTTCTGTAGCAGGGTACAATGTTGGGAGTTCAAACAATTGTTGCACGGTCTTGTGACCTAAATTATCCGAGGCAATTACAGGTATGCCATTTAAAACGGCTTCAATATAGACCAAACCAAAGGTTTCTGTCTTTGATGGAAAGACACAAATATCTTTATCTGTAACCAAATCCCAAGGATTATTTTGGTAACCTAGAAACTGTACATTCGTCAAGCTATTCTTTTGGATGTATTCGTCACATAAATTCTTGTATTCATCATCCCAAGGACCAATAAAACACAGTTCAATATCCTGTCTGTCTAATTGATGATATGCCTTTAATAAGGCTAACTGATTTTTTCTCTCATTTATTCTCCCAATGGATACTAATCGAGTTTTTTCTCCTTGAGAAAGCTTTTTTTTAGGAGTGACCCTTGTATAAGGAATAAAACCTTGGATTTCCTTGTCAGGAACAAGTTTCTGCCATACTTCCTTTAGATTACCATCCACCGTGAAAATAGCATTGGACATCTCCACTACAAACGGAATTTTTTCTTTATAGTAAGAAAATTCATCTTCGGGAAATTCATGGATCAACCAATAATGAGGTGTGTTGGTGAGACTGGCTGCAATTGCACCTAGAAAAACATTTACAGTATTGGAAATAACCAAGTCAATCTTCTCTTCATGGATAATATCTTTAATTCTAAAAATGGCATTTTGATACTCTAAGGTTGCTGTTTCCATATCATTAATGATACCACCAGGTGCTTCTGGCCACCACCATTTTGCAAGTGAGATGCTATATAAAGTGATCCCTCTACTTGACATCTCCTTTTCATAATCACTTCTAAACTGTGAAGCTCCGTCTTGAACGACATTGATAATACGATACCCTTTTTCTTGGAGGAGCGCCATCAATTGAATAATTGATAG
This sequence comes from Streptococcus sp. A22, assembly GCF_043674215.1. Classification (NCBI taxonomy): domain Bacteria; kingdom Bacillati; phylum Bacillota; class Bacilli; order Lactobacillales; family Streptococcaceae; genus Streptococcus; species Streptococcus sp. A22. Next base: position 13,178 of record NZ_JBIMJQ010000009.1, on the reverse strand, counting down.
TTCTGCTCCATTATCCAAGGTACCCGTAGGAGAAATAAATAATATATTTTTCATCAAATGGCCCCTTATTTTCAAATTTCCGCACGAACTGTTGAAGTTGTACAATTTGCTAAAACAAATTGATAAGCCTGCTCAGCCATTTGATTTCTATACTGTTCATTCACTACCAATTCTTCTAATTTATTGTACCACTGCTCAGGTAAAGCTAGAACTCCTGTTTCTCCATCTTTTATCATTTCCTTAAAGGAACCAATATTACTTGCAACTGTAACAACCTTAACTGCTGCTGCTTCTAGCCATTTAATTTCTGATTTTGCCTCATTAAACAACGTTTGTTTTAACGGTGCCAGATTAATATCCATTTGTCCAATCAAATCAGGAAGTTCTTCCCAATCTACATACGGATGAACTACAATCTGATTTCCAAATTTTTCAATATCTGCAGGAATATCTAAATGTCCAGCCAAATGAAGTTCAACATTTTTGAAATTTTCCAGTATTTTGATGAGAGCTGGCTTTATCATTTCAAAATTTTCATTGTGAGTAATCGAACCAGAAAAATAAGCTATTTTAATAGTCTCATCTGTAATTTTTTTGCTAATGGCCTTATTGCTCAAATGTATCAATTTCTCTGAGAGTACATTACGATGGATAATAACTTCTGATTTTTTCTTCTCTAATTCTGTCTTCAAATGCTCGGTCGAGGTAATCACTGCGTCACATCTCCCTAGCATATCACCATATTGCTGGACAGCAGCATCATAACTTGCTTTTTCTTTTTTGGAAAGGGATTGTGTGTATTCTAATTGATCTGTGTACTTTGTATCAAAAACCAAATCATCAATATCGTAATAAACCTTCCGCCCAAGTTTTTTCATGATAGAAATCAGCTTTAATAATTTTTCAGATTTTGTAGCACGATAAATAATAACAATATTTGCATGTTTAGCATCAGGAATGATGAATGACGAATGGTTTACAACTTTTACATCATATCCTTGCTGTTTCAATTGCTCGGCCTTATTCAATACACGATACCGTGTACATTGAGGAATAATATTTTCAACCCCGTCAATAATAAGAATTTGATTTTTAGTTTTTGATGATGTCTTGTATTTTTCTATAATATCTTCCAAAATATGAACTGGAAAATCCGTCTCCTCTTCTATATATTTGAGAAGTTCTGGAATTTCCGACTGCCTTTCCAACTCTTGCCATAAAAATTGATGATCATCAAAATTTGCTAGTGCAGAATATTTTACAAGTGGCATGCCATCGCGAATTGCTCTCAAAGGATGAATATAGATTGGGCTATCCGTTCCATCTTTTACAACCGCATCATAGACATACCCACGATTTGAAAAATATCGTGTAAATACCGTTTCATGTCGCCCAATAGCTGCATTGCGTGAACTTGTATCTGGTAAATTTTGCCAATAATGATAAAACAATTTATCACTTAAAAGACTATGTTCAATAACTAAGAAATAGCTTTGCAAGTGTTCAGGAATAAATCCATAAGGGTTCATACCTGTAAAATCGGGTTGTACCTCACCAAATGACATACCCCAGAAATCCAATTTTTTGGAATCCATTCGTTTGAACACCTCTGCTAAATCAGATAGGGGACCAATATTTGTATCATTTACTAAGAGAAGTTGGTCAAATTGTTGAAGTTCTTGATAAGAAAGAGATAAAATCCCAAATTGAAAAGCTCCTGCGTCGTAGCCTTTATTTTCTCTCTGTTGCACATTGCCATATTTTGCCAAACGTTTCAAATCATTTTCGGGCAGTGTTCCATTGACAACAATTTCAACCCTATCCGCCAAAGGTAAAAGACCTTCCAGAAATAAAACTTTATACTCTTGCAATTGTTTCTCAGATTCAAATATGGTATAAATTAATAATCTTTTTGGAAACTCATAGTTATTATCTCTTACTATATTCCTAAAACAACGAATAATAGATGCCCTGATTTTTGAAATAAGGCGAATAGTTTTTCTTTTTAAAATCATTGGAATTTTTTTCACTTTTATTAAAAGTGCTCGAGCGCTCGAGGCCATATTTTTATAAAACTCCTTATTATCTATGGTAAATTTGATAAAATCTCAATATTATTTTTTTCAATTCGTATTTTATAAGTGTTCTCATTGGTGAAAATAAATAGTCACACTTATTCCAAAAATTCATCCTATCAAATTCTTTTGGCTGATGTTCTGAACTATATTTTTCTCCCGCATGTCGAAAGATTGCAGGTAGATATTGGCTATTCGCCACGATAGCATAGTCCATATCTATTCCCCACAGGATATACACTGCAAACCTACAATTCATTTTACAGTTTGCTAACTGACTTAAACTTTCTGTTCTCAACCAAAAAGATTTGTGAGGTGGTTCAATGAATTCTGTTTCTTCTGCAATCACTAAGTTTTTCTGTTGCTTTGCTGCTTGCCACTCCTCGTGTAGTTCATTAAGTAGTTCTTTATTCGAAAGAGGATATTTCAGTTGCTGATCCATCGGCAAATCGGCAAATACTAAGCCTAATCGGAGATTTTTTCTAAAGTTTGTTGCAACAACATCAATATTTGCCAAGAGACTATTATGAACTTCTTCAATACTACGCTGCTCATAAAAACCATTACTACTATCTATGGTAAATACACCCACAAAATCAGTCTCTTTTAAATCATCAACTAATTGCCAAAGTAATCTGTTCTTGAAAAATTGCACACTTTCAAAGCGGTTAAAATCTACAGTTGAAAACTGTTCAGCAGCTACATTATCATTTGTTATAATGAATAAATCCGTACAGTATGAAATTTCGTCTAGTTTCTTAATTATATTATCAAATACTTCATTCCTATCGGAAGAAATAAAAATTACGATAGCAATTCGTTCATCTCTGACTTTTTCTGGATTTCCTTGCAAAAGCTTGGTCCTTCCTAGGTAAGCCGGAGTGGGTAATAAACTATTGGATAGATGATTGGTAATTAAATCTGTTGGATAGGCGGAAATCATTTTTATCTTGTCTAATAAATAAGGCGCCTGGGCAAAGTTATTTGGAAAAGCTTTAACTTTAATCAAGGGAACTTTATTATCTAATAGGATTTCTGGGCTAACAATCGTCAAATTAAAAGTATACTTATTCTGTTGTACATTATTTTCGATAAGGCTACTATATTTAAAACCTTTTTCTTTAAAATAAGTAGTTAAGTAAATCTCACCAAATTCTATCGCCTCTTGGACCGTCGTAAAATTCCTTATTTTCTCCCAAAATTCTACAAAGTACTGGGAGCTTATTAAACTTTTCTTAAATACAATAAAATATGATTGTAAATGTTTAGGGATAAAATTCCTGTCTGGTAGCATAGCTGGGTGGCTTGTCATCCCCCAAAAATCAATATCCTGCTCATCGTAATACTCATAATGTGGCAACAAGTCCCAAAGTGGTCCGTAGCAAGTGTCGTTCATAATAGTAACCGAATTGTAACTGGAGACTGTTTCAAAGCCAAGTAGAATCAAGCCGTCCTTCCAGCCAGCAAAATCAAATCCCTCATTTTTACGTTGTAAAAAGTAGTCGATTTGGACCGCTTTAGTCAACTCCTCATAATCAGATGATAAAATTTGACTATTACTAATGAAAATCAGCGTGTCATATATGTGCCTTATCTGTTTTAATTGGTAAACAACATGATCATCTACTTTATTGTGTTGATTATAATGAACATACAGTAGTAAACGTTCCACTATTATCTCCTAAACAAACTTAAAATCTTACTAATCCATTTCCATCTTTTTGAATTGAGTATCATAGTCAATTCTGTACTAACCTTTGAAAGCTCATCGTTAATAGACTTGTTCTTACCAATTAACTCATTGATTTCCGTTTCAAGTTGTGTTTTTTCACTACTTATCGTTGCTAATTGCTCACCTAAACTTCGGATGTGATTTTTCAATTCATTTTCAGTAAGTTTTTGCTGATGCACAATCACTTCTCTGGAATAAACTTCTTGAAACAAGTATTCTGAAAGTTTATGTATATTGGCATCTTGATATTTAGCAAGGAATTTTAACTGCGTCTTTAGTAGGTTTTGATGACGATGAATGAATCTTTCTAAGTCGACCGGATGCGAATCACTTTCATAACCCAAACGATAGACTGTGGTGCTATCATTGAGTGTAATTAGTTGAGTTTTTTGAAACAACTCTAGCTGTAAATTAAAGGTATCATCGCTTGTTTCTAAGTCTAATGTTTCATTGATAGATAACATCAATTTAGTTTCTATCAACCATGTGGAAGACATCGTGAAACCTTTGTAAGCTAGCATCTTTTCATAGGAATCCATTCGAACAACTTGCTCATTTTGAAAAGCACTCTCAAATACAAGCTCACCATCAGGTTTAATAATATCAAAATCAGTATTACACCACAAAGAGACATTGCTTTGTTCAAGTGCATCATATTGCTTTTGTAACTTTAGTGAATCCGTCCAGTAATCATCTCCATCACATCTAGCAATATATCTCCCACTAGCTTTATTACATGCATCAACCCAAGTTTTTGCTATGCCTTGATTTTCTTCATGAAAGAAAGCCTTTATCAAATATGGGTAGTTATTGGCATACTCGCTAATAATTTCTTTTGAAATATCGGTAGAACAATCATCAACTAGTATGATTTCAAAGTCCTTACTAAATTCCTGCATTAGAAAACCTTCAATAGTTTCTCTAATCCACTGACCTTTATTAAAATTTGTACAAACGATTGATATTTCCATTGTTGTCCCTAATTTTTCTGAGTTTCTAGTTTTGTCTTGTCCATGAACCATTGCGTTTTAATAATCCTGTTGATGAATCCAAAGATGATTTATCATTAATGTCTAAGTCATCGCGGTTCAGCATAATAACTGGAATTTTTTCCCTGTCAATATATGCCAAAAGCTGACCATCCTCATCTCTTACCGTCAATTCCAGTTTCATTTTCAAGTCATTTAAATTATCCATATAACATTCATAAACAAAGGATTTGAAACCAGTCCCTTGAGTTAAATCATCCATTGTATTATCGTTATATATCCAAACGCCTCTATCTATATCTGTAAAAGAAATAGCTACATAGGTTGGAATATCTTTCAAAACAGTATATGAAACCTTAAACCTCACTTTGCCTGCTTGTGAAATTCGATATTCAGATAAAAATTCCAACTCTAAATTATCGATATAGACATTCTCAGTTTCAGTATCAGTTGACACTTCATCAGCATCAATGACTTCGGTATTGTCAAAGCTATACTGATTGGCGACATTGAACGGATCGCCGTACGCCTTCACCTCACCGTCTTCAATCAATACTGCACGGTTACAATACTTCTTGACTGCCCCCATATCATGGGTTACCAATATCGTAGTTTTACCGCTTTTCTTACGTTCTAAGAAATAATCATTACACTTCCGCTGAAAGGCTTCATCTCCAACTGCTAAAACTTCATCCAAAATGAGGATATCACCCTGTGCCTTGATGGCTACAGAAAATGCCAAGCGAACCTGCATACCGCTGGAATAGTTTTTGAGTTTCTGATTCATAAACTCTTCTAACTCTGCAAAATCTACAATATCATTATACATTGCATCAATTTCCTCAGTGGTAAAACCGAGCATAGCACCATTCAGATAGACATTTTCCTTACCTGTTAGCTCTGGGTTAAAGCCGACACCGAGTTCGATGAAGGAAACCAATTTCCCATTGACCGTTACCTTACCTGTCTCTGGAACATAAATCTGAGAAATAATCTTCAGAAGGGTTGATTTGCCAGAACCATTGCGGCCAACAATCCCAAAGAAATCACCTTCTTCTACTTCAAAGGTAATATCTTTGAGGACATGTTGCTCCTTGTAACCCTTAATTCCCTTAAATCGATTAACCAGTGCTGTACGCAAGCTCTGTGTGCTTTCTGTCGGGAGCTTAAAGTATTTCCCAACATGCTCCACCTTTACAGCTATTTTTTTATCAGTCATTATAAAATCTCCGCAAAACGCTTAGCATTTTTAGTAAAAATCGCATAACCAAGTATAAACACCACTATTGGAAGGACATATGGAATAGCTACAATCGCTGGATTGGCAACCAAATCACGAATGGTCATACTACCAGAATAGATAATATAGTGACGCAAATCTTGGATAATTTGTGCGATTGGATTGAGCATCATAAACTTGGCAACTGTTTCTTGACCACGCTGGATGATGAAAGTAAGCGAGTAAATGATTGGTGTCGCATACATACCAGCCTGCAAAAAGACTTCCCAGATGGGACCGATGTCTCTATATTTTACAAATAATGTAGATAAAATAAAGGCAACTCCTGTCGCAAGCAAGACCAGCTCAAAAAATAGGGGAATAATCACCAAGATAGACCAAGAAAATGGAACTCCGCTGATGAGGGCAAAGGTCAAGACTACCAAGAGGTTGATAGCGTAGTTGATAGACGCTCCCGCAACAGATGAAAAAACAATAATTTCCTTAGAGAAATTTAATTTTCTCAGCAAATCCCCACGAGAAACAATTGACATCATACCCATACTAGTCGCTTCTGTAAAGAAATTCCAGGTCACCATTCCCAGCAAAATACTAACCGCATAGTGGGGTGTTCCATCATCAAATCGAAGAAAACGGACAAAGACCAAGTACATAATCGCAAACAAGAGCAAGGGCTTCAATATTGACCACAAATGCCCAATCAAGGATCCCTGGTATCTTAATTTAAAGTCTGTCTTGACCATTTCCCGCAGGAGAATTTGGTTTTCTTTGTTGAATAAATTCATGTTCTTTCCTTATAAGCAAATTTTGTTAGGATGAGGCTGGTAAATACCAGTGTGTGAAAGGCTTTGTTTTTCCTCAATCCATATGTTTTTAATATTCGGTAGCGTTCTGGCGTAGGCTTATCCATTATAGTCACAAAGGCCTCGACCAGATTTCTATCGGTTGGCGCCAAAGGCAGAGCCAGCAGATGACTTGCTTGCTTTTGACTATTGCGAATCAAATCCCAGTAAACGGAGAAAAGTACATGAGGCCGAATCCATTTTTTAAATCGCTTGGACAGGGTTCTAGCTCCCAAGACATTTTCAGCATGCTGGCGGTACAATTCCGTCGGCTGGTCAACGTAGACTAATTTTCCAAAAGCTGTGGCCAGCAAGGCCAGATACCAGTCGTGCATGAGAATGTCGTCTGTCACCGTCCACAGTTCAGCCAGAGCGTGGTTAATCATGCTAGTTCCGCCTGTCACTGTATTTTCAGTCAATTCTTGAACCAGCTCGGTATTGGCATGATGAGACTGGCTGCGAATCATACTTTCATTCATGACCTGCAAGTCTTGGTTAACCACCTTTAAGTCTGTGTAAACCATGAGTGGCTGGTCTGCTGGATAGGCTTGAGCCGTCTCCAAAGTCACCTGTAGTTTATCTGGTAACCAGACATCATCCTGATCACTGAAAAAATACACATCAGCCCTCTGGTATTGCACCAAGGCGTGAAAACTTTTGATGACGCCTAGATTTTCGGTGCTGTCGGGATTGATTAAGTGAATCCGGCTATCCTGCTGGGCAAAATCAGCGATAATTTCACGTGTCCTATCCCTAGAGCCATCGTCTCGTATCAAGAGCACCCAGTCCGTAAAGGTCTGCGCCTGAATAGAGCGGATTTGCTCTGCTAAAAACTCCTGACCATTGTAGGTCGACATGAGTATGTTAACGTTCATGTAAAAATAATTCCTCATATTGTTGGACAATCTTCTCCCAAGTATAGTCCATTCGCATGTGCTCTTTGGCAATCTGCCCTAGCTCCACTGCTTCTGCTTGTCCATCAATTTGGTTGATTAGTTGGGTCAGATTTCCACTTTCCTTGGTCCAATAGCGAGCGCCATTTTGTGCGACTTTACGATTGAAATCCACACCTAAAACAAGATTTTCATTAGTTTGAGCTAGCGCCTCTAAAAGACTTGGATTGGTTCCACCCACTTCATGCCCATGAATATAAGCTCGACATTCCTGCCGCAGATACTTGAGTAAATCCTGATCATAGACCGTCCCGATGAACTTGATTCGCGCATCTCTCTCAAAGCCCGTTTCTTCCTTTAGCTTTTGGAAATAGGCAGAGCCTTCATGATTGGCTACGATAACCAAATCACGCTGGGTGCTCGACTTCATGAACTCCTTGATAGCTGTCGCGTAATTATTTTCAGGAACAAAACGCCCAATAATCAAATAATAATCCTTTTCGCGGATGGACCAGTTAGCAAAAGCCTGTCGTACTTGCTCTGATTGGCTTGTCAGACTGGTCTGACTCAAATCAGTCCCGTAAGCGATAAATTTGGTCTTAGTCCCCGGATAGGCTGATTGAATATAGTCCTCTATGCCTTCATTATCTGCAATGATGAGATTGGCCTGCTTGGCCATCGCTTTCTCAGCATGTTTCAGATAAGCCTGCACAGGCTTAGGCCATTTGGCACGTTTCCATTCTAAACCATCCGGATTGACAAATAAAATACCGCCAACATCCTTAATTTTCTTGGCAAACGGAGCTATGAAACCACCTATGGTATTTCCCAAAATATAAAAAATCGGGGACTGCATCTGCTGGTCCTTGACCAAGCGCAAAGCGTAGGAAATGGCCATCATGTCATAGGCTATGACACGAGCCGGACCTAATTTAGGAGGATTGATGGTAAAACAATCCGCCCCCAAATAAGCCGAATGCTCCTGATGACTGGTATCGGACAGACAAGCCACATGGTATTGTATATTTTTTGATTCTTGGTGACTGACCAGTTGCTGGACGAAGGTCTCAAAGCCACCATACTTTGCAGGCAAGCCACGGCTACCTATAATAAAAACGTGTTGCATAAACCTCTCCATTTAACTGCAGTTCTTTCTATTATAGCATTTTTTCAGGTAATCCGCTATTTTGACATTAGGCAACACAGAAAAAGCCATCAAAAATGATGACTTATCCTACGGGTAAAATCCTTAGTTATCAAACTTGTTCAATCCATATCTTTGAATCAAGGACAGCAATTTTTCTCCATATTTTGGGTCTGTTGCATAGCCTGATTTTTGCAAAGCAGCAATTGCCGTTTGATAATCTTTGGCCTGGGTATAGGCTCTGTAATTTTGTGTTCTCCAAGGTGATGACGTAAAGAATTTACTGTAATCTTGGATACTTTCTGATACGGTGTTATAGGCTCTAAAATGTGCCGTTTCCTGGACTGCTTTTCCATTACGGAACTCTGTCGTTTGTTTTGATACCGTCTTACCTTTCCAAGAGGCGTCTGCCTTGATTCCAAAAAGGTTGTTCCCTTGGGTAGCCAATTGAGATGTGCCCCATGCTGACTCAAGAATAGCCTGGGCCATTACCACACTCGGAACTAGACCCGTGGTTTTAGCAGCTGATACAAGACTATTGATAAATAATTGTTGATTTTTTGATGTCTGAACAAGAGTGTCATTAGATGACTGACGGTGATTTGCGCCTTGTTCAGAAACAACTACTTTCCCCCAACTGCACCATACCATTCATTGATTCCTTGCGCTAAAGCTTTTGCCAATCGAACATGATAAGAATCTTGTTTGATTTTTTGAAGCTCTGTTGGATTATCCATGAAGCCCATCTCAACAAGAACAGCAGGAATTGCTGTCTCGCGAAGTACAGCAAATGTATTTCGTTTTACACCTCGGTTTACCGCACCAGTCTCGCGAACCAGGTTGGCTTGAACCTTATTAGCAAGAACCTGACTCTCTGCTAATCGTGTTGGATCATTATGCTTGGCTTGATTGATTTTTGGTTGGTACTCAGGATAAGCTTGATACCAGTAGGTCTCAATACCACTTGCATTAGTAATTCCCGCACCAGTGGCATTGAAGTGCAAGCTAACAAACAAGTCCGCATTACTTTGATTTGCACGACGAGAACGTTCTGTAACAAAGTCAACATAAGCATCACCTGTACGCGACATCAAAACGTTGTATCCCATTTGCAATAGATTATTTTTCAACTTGTTTGCAACTGACATAACAAGATTTTTCTCATATACTCCGCCATAAGACGCCCCTGAATCTCGACCACCATGACCTGGATCAATAAAGATTGTCTTTGAACGAGCAGTCGTTGTCGTTTGAGGAGTTGTTATTGCAGGTGTCGTTGCAGGCGTAGAAGGTTGGGACGGTTTGGCTAGTTGCGATGCTTGCGAGGTCGTTGATTTGACATCATGTTTGGTAGTTAGAAGTGTGTCTAGCTTCCTAGTCTGGCTATTCTGTCCATAGACAATCATATTGTAAGTGCCAGTGTCGTTTTTATGATCCTTAGTCGCCACTGCAAAAGTGTATTGACCGTTTGACTGACGGCTAGCACGGTAGACCTTCATATCATCCTGACCACCATTAGCTGACCATACTGGAACTACAACACTGGAAACTGTTGATGGAACATTAGAAAGTGCCACGTTGAAACCTGTTGCTGTATTGGTAACACTAGCCGATACCTTACCTGCGATAACAGTTGCTTTTGGCGTTTCGGCCGGCTTGGTTACTGCAGGTGTCGTGGCCGGTTTAGAAGTTTCGACTGGTTTGGCTACTGTTGGTGTAGAGACCGGTTTAGAAGCTTCGGCTGGTTTAGATACGGCTGGAGCAGTCGATGATTGACTGGTAGCTGAATAGTTATGACTGCCACTGAGGAGGGTATCCAGCTTCCTAGTCTGAACATTTTGTCCGTAAACAATCATATTGTAAGTGCCAGTGTCGTTTTTATGATCCTTAGTCGCCACTGCAAAAGTGTATTGACCGTTTGACTGACGGTTAGCACGGTAGACCTTCATATCATCCTGACCACCATTAGCTGACCATACTGGAACTACAACACTGGAAACTGTTGATGGAACATTAGAAAGTGCCACGTTGAAACCTGTTGCTGTATTGGTAACACTAGCCGACACCTTACCTGCGATAACAGTTGCTTTTGGCGTTTCGGCTGGCTTGGCTACTGCAGGTGTTGTTGCCGGTTTAGAAGTTTCGGCTGGTTTGGCTACTGTTGGTGTAGAGACAGGTTTAGAAGCTTCGGCTGGTTTAGATACGGCTGGAGCAGTCGATGATTGACTGGTAGCTGAATAGTTATGACTGCCACTGAGGAGGGTATCCAGCTTCCTAGTCTGAACATTTTGTCCGTAAACAATCATATTGTAAGTGCCAGTGTCGTTTTTATGATCCTTAGTCGCCACTGCAAAAGTGTATTGACCGTTTGACTGACGGTTAGCACGGTAGACCTTCATATCATCCTGACCACCATTAGCTGACCATACTGGAACTACAACACTGGAAACTGTTGATGGAACATTAGAAAGTGCCACGTTGAAACCTGTTGCTGTATTGGTAACACTAGCCGATACCTTACCTGCGATAACAGTTGCTTTTGGCGTTTCGGCCGGCTTGGCTACTGCAGGTGTTGTTGCCGGTTTAGAAGTTTCGGCTGGTTTTGGCGCTGGGGTTGTTGCTGGCAGACCTGCATGTTTCTTATAATAGTCAGAAATTCCTTTGACAATTCCATCAACCAATTTTTCCTGATAAGCTGCGGACGAGATTTTTGCTGACTCTGCACTATTGGACATATAGCCCAACTCTAGCAAGACCGCGGGAGCAGTCGTCTCACGCAAGACCTGGAAAGTTCTCCGCATCACTCCACCGTTTCGAGCACCAGTATTGGTAATTAGATTAGATTGGATGCTGTTTGCCAAACTTGCACTCAAATTTATGCGCTGAGCATCATTGTGATACTGGCTATTGATTCGCGCAGGATACTCTGGAAAATACTGATAATAGTAAGTCTCAATCCCATTAGCAGAAGGAGACGTCGAAGCATTAAAATGAATACTTACAAAAATATCTGAAGAAGTTCGATTGGCTTTTTCAGAACGCGGCAATAAACCAACAGAGCTATCTGCCGTTCGAGTCAATTCCACTCGGAAACCTTGCGCTTCAAGCTTTGATTTTACACGATTCTGAATCTGTAGGTTCAAATCCTTTTCATTTTTACCAAAATAAACAGCACCGGGATCACTACCACCATGTCCTGCATCTAAGTAGACAACTTTATTGAAGACATTGTACTGCCCTTGAGATGCTGAACCACCGGATACTGATGTCGTAGATGCGGATGGCTGAACAGGAGTATTTACGGGCGTTGTCGGCGCAACCGTTCCTACAGAAACATAGCGTCGATTTCCGCCATAAGAAATGTAACTTAACCATTTATGCTGGTCCGCAGTTACCACACTGTCATAATTAACCGTTTGCCCCTTTTCATAGCGTGCCAAATCTGGACTTGAAATCTTTGGCTCACTCTTAACACCTGTAGCCTGAGTAAAGACATAACTACCTGAAGGTGCTACATTTGGGGCTACTGGTTCTGTTGATGCTACAGTTGGCGTCGTTTGGCTTGCTTGATTTGAAACAGCTTGGGTGTTCCCTGACTGTGGCATCGATCTCAAAGAGGTCGTTCCTGTCGTGTCAGTTGGTTGAGTCACTGCTTCCGCTGTCGCTTCTGTGGTTACCGTAGTTTCTGTGGCAGCAATAGGATCAACTGAAGGAGCAGTCGCTACCGTTGATGTTGAAGGCGTAATCACTGGACTAACATCCGACGAAACCGGCACTTCTTCAGCAGATGCTGTTTGAGTGGCCATAAAGGACACGCTTGCCAATAAAACAGAAGCAGCACCAAATGAATACTTCCGAATCGAAAAACGTTGTTTTTGATCAAATTTCATATAAATCTCCTATGTGTACAAACATATCTATCAACAATCACAAGCTAAATCTGGTCCCAAAACGTCCATATCAATTCGACACCACATTTTGTTGTGAGCACAAAAACTTCTGCCAACATTCTACCATATATAGAAAAAACTTGCAATGATAAACAACTATTCTGTAACTATTATTTCGTTTAAACATTCTACTACAAAATTTGCTGCCTACAGAACCTCTTTTTTTAAAAATCAACGAGAACCTCAGTTTGGTAAAGGGCTATTTTTTACATAAAAAATAGCCTGAATACAGGCTACAGATTGAAGACAAACACTTAAGAGGCGTTTGTCTTTTTCTGTTTATTGGTCTGATAGTCGGTCTTTTTGCCAGAAT
>NZ_JBIMJQ010000008.1:0-102798 GCF_043674215.1 Streptococcus sp. A22 | reverse complement strand
ATGGGACTTTTTTTCTACACTCAAAAAGGCTCCATAATCTCTACAGTGGATTTACCCACTACAGAAATTATAGAGCCCTTTTTGTTTGCTCAAACCCAGCAAAATTCAATCTAACCATTCTGAAAGAGAGGGAGACCTCTAGAGAAAATCTTTGGAAATCTCTAGAGGCGAATAGACATACTAGCTAGGTTTTAACAAAAAACAACATTATATATGTTTTTTGTTGATTGAGAAAACGAACTGATATTCACTCTTTTTGAATTTGACTGAGTATCAAAAGCTAACTGTGAGTGTCGTATTATTTTTATGTATTAGTTGGCCTACTAGTTGCTATAAAAAACTCTAAGTTGCATTTAGAGCATGACAGCTTGAAATTGAAAACTCTCTATAATAAGATAAGAATTGTAGGTAGACTGTCCCACTTGTCTAACCTGACGGTCCAGGAATTGACCGAATTCTTATAAGGAGGAATCTTATGTCCCAATACGATATGATCAATCAGTGGTTTGAGGCTCAAAAGAAAATGGCTGAGCAGTGGCAAAGTCTGATACCAAAACAGGCTGAAGATGGCCCAAAAGGTATGGCAGATATTTTGACCGCCCAGCAGCAATTCTTCACTGACTATCTCAAATCTTTGAATCCGACCAATGGATTTACCATGCCCTTCCAAACTGGGATGACCAATCCTGCCCTGGATTCTTGGAACAAACTTCAGTCTAGCTGGACAGAACAGATGCAAAAGGCCTATCAAGAAGGACCTCTGGGCAACTACATTTCCCAATTTCCAGATATGAATACCTATTTGGAATTTTACCGCAACCAGTTCAATCCATCCCGTCTCTATGATGCCCTTGATTCGGATTCTTATGCAACCTTGGTCAAGATGATGGATGCCAACAAGCATTTTGTTAGTTTTTATCGCTATTTTGACAACCTTCGTGACCTCTATTCCAAGCCATTTGAAGAAGATGGCAAGGAATGGGTCAACAAGTGGATGTCAGATGGCCAGCAATTTTATGCTGATTTTGTCCAACCCTATATTCCTGCCCAGCTGCGCTCAATCCTAGAAGCGCCTTATCAGCTGACCGGCGCGCTCAAGGATAACTGGTCTCAATTCTTGGGGCCGTGGGCTGAATCCTTCTTTGACCTCAGTCGTCTCTATGTCGAGGGTGCCAACGGAGATCCAGACAAGCTGGCTGGTTTCTTTGACCAGTGGAAGAGCCAGTATGAGCAGACAGTAGCGCCGCTCTTGCGCATTCCAGGCATGGGCAACAACACGGAGAAGATTGAAGCTCAGAACGCCTTCATTGACAATAGTATTCAGTTAATCCTAACAAGTATAGAGTTCCAGCAAAAACTAACCCAAGTAACCAAAAATCGGGCTAAAACTTTAATGGAAGAATTTGCTGAATTGGTTAAAAAGGGTGAGCAACCGCAAACATACAAGGAATTTTATCATCATTGGTCTAATGAAGTAGAAAAAACCTTACAAGAATATTTCTACTCAGATGAATTTTCTCAACTCTTGGCCAAATTTGGTACCGCCAATGCGCAGTTTGTCATTGCCCGCAATAAACTCTTGGAATTAGTCCTGAAAGGCCTGCCGATTGTCTTAGAAAGTGATGCGCGCAGCCTGTATAAAAAGGTTCAAGAGTTGAAACGCGAAGTGACCAAGCTCAAGCGCGAACTCAAGGACATCAAGCAAGGCGCAGAGGCCAAGCCTGCTAAGACCAAGCCCAGCAAGAAAGCTGACAGCAAATAAGTAAGAAGGGAGATGGCCTATGTTTGAGGAATTATTTACCATACCGAAGAAAAATATCCAGGATGCCCTGGAATCCCAACAACGCTTGATTAAGGGCATTGAAACCTTGACCAAGCTGGAACGACCAAAAGGTGGCGTATCGGAAAAAGAAGTCATCTACGCAGAGGATAAGTTGGTCCTCTATCATTTCAAACCAAAAGTAAAACGACCACTCAAGACGCCGACCCTGATTTCTTATGCCCTGGTCAATAAATACTACATGCTAGACCTGCAGGAGGGCAATAGCTTTGTGGAAGATATGCTCAATGCGGGGGCGGATCTCTATGTCATCGACTGGGGTTATCCGACCAAGGATGACATGTATATCACCATGGAAGACTATATCCAGGGCTATATGCGCAACTGTGTGGAGGCTGTTTTGGACCATTCTGGTGCCGATAAAATCAACTTTTTCGGTATTTGCCAGGGAGCCAATTTTGCGACTATCTTTACAGCCCTCAATCCTGACTTGGTCAAGAATCTGGTGACTGTTGTGGCGCCGATTGATTTCTCTCCGTGTGATAAGTTGCTCTTCCAATGGGGCAAATATATGGATGCAGACAGTATGGTCGAAGCCTATGGCAACCTGTCTGGAGAAGTCATGAACAACGGTTTCTTGCTCTTATCGCCTATCAAATTAACCACCAATAAATATTTGGATTTGATTGATAAACTGGACAATGAAAAAGCCATGACCAATTTCTTGGCCCTGGAAAGCTGGATTTTTGACAGCCCTGCCCAGGCTGGAGCGACCATTCGTCAGTTTACCAATGACATGTACCATGATAATAAGCTGGTCAAGGGCGAGCTCAAAATCGGCGATGAAACGGTCAATCTCAAGAATATCAAGCAGCCATTGCTCAATATCATTGCCAATCGGGATGACCAAGTGCCGACTCTGGCTTCTGAACCATTACCGAAATTAGTTGGCTCAAAAGATACGGAGACTGTCTATTATGATTCCGGCCATATCGGCCTCTTTGTCAGCAAGCGGTCCCGCCAACAAGTAATACCAAAACTCATGGATTTCTATAAAACCCATGATGAGTAAAAAGGGCTGGGCTTAAGCCCAGCTCCTTGTCTATAATGGGGAAAGTTATCAATGTGGCTTGTTCGTTAGAGGAGATGTTTTCTTAGAATGTCTGCTAGCTGATTAGGTTGGTCTGTCTGGATAGAGTGACCAGCATCCATGACATAGAGCTGGGCCTGTTGCTTCAAGGTCTGATAGGTCAGAAGAGCAGAGTCCATACGAACAACCTTGTCCTTGTCCCCGTGGATAATGATGACCGGACAGGTGACATCTTGAATCCGGTTGGTTCCGGCGACCAGGCCGTTTGTTTGATTGGTCATATTGAAGGTGAAGAGGTTGATAAAGATGTCAGAGTAGTTTTGCTGCTGGCACATGGCATCCATATAGGCCTGGTAATCCTGCTCAGAAATCGGGTAGAGTTGGTAGAGGGGGTCCATTATTTTCTTGAGGATACGCTGGTCACGGTTTTGTAAGGCCAACTCGACCTTCTGCAGGACGGGATTCCACTTGGCCATGGCCCGATTGGTCTGGATGAGGAGCGGCAGCAGGCCTAATTGAGGTCGATTGATACCGCTAGGAGACATGTAGCCCTGTATGCCGATGGAGGCGAGGAGAAATACCTGCTCAACGGCTTGTGGTTTTAGCGCAGCCATTTCCAAGGCAACCCCACCGCCTGTGGACCAACCAAGGATAGCATAGCTATGGATTGCCAGCACATCCATGAGCTCCACCAAGTCCAGAGCCAATTCCTGCAGGGAATGGACAGGCTGCTGGTAGCTGGAATGCCCGAAGCCACGCATGTCTGGAAGAATTAGCTGAAAGTCTCCTTCCAGAGCCTCTGCCAGCTGGTAGAAATGAACCGACGAACTCAGGTTGCCATGCAGGAGAATCAAGGCTGGGCCAGTAGTGCCAATTCTTGAATAGGCTAGGCGCTCGCCATTTTTCAGTGTATGGTAGTGGATAGGATATGATTTCATATAATAACCCTTTCTTTGACCCCATTATAGTAAAAAATAATAAAAAATCAACTAATACTCTTCGAAAATCAAAACCATCCCTTGTCAAGAGCCTTTCAGCCTGTCGCCTTGAAATAAGTTAGTGATAGAGTTCTGCTGGTGGCTAGATTGATTTTCATTGAGGATAAATAAAATGACGAAAAGGAGTAGTACAATGACAAAAGTATTTGAAATTGGGCAGACGGGTCAGTTTGCTAAGACCATTACAGAGACAGATGTGATCCTTTTTGCAGGGATTTCAGGTGATTTGAATCCTGCCCATGTCAACGAAGTTGAGGCTTCACAGGGCATGTTCAAGAAGCGGATTGCCCATGGCATGTTGGGTGCTTCCTTGATTTCAACCGTCTTGGGCATGTATCTGCCTGGTCCTGGAACCATCTATCTGGGGCAGGAGTTGAAATTCCTCAAACCCGTTGGAATCGGGGATACCTTGACTGCGACCGCAACCATTACAGCCATTGATGACAAGGGCTGGTTGACCTTGGAGACTATCGTGACCAATCAGGATGGTGTCAAGGTCATAGCTGGTCAGGCCAATGTTATCCCGCCAAAATAGGCTAGTCCAGACACATTACAATTTGTTATGGTTGACATAAGATTTTGTAATAGAAGAAGGATTGAAAAGGGTTTCAATATTTGGTATGATTGTGACAAAGATAACGAAACAGGAGGAACATGCAAGATGAATCGTGTTACAGAATTGTTGGGTATCCAGTATCCCGTTTTCCAAGGAGCCATGGCTCAGATTTCTCGTCACCAATTGGTCAGCGCTGTCTCAAACGCTGGTGGTCTGGGTATTCTTGCTTCAGGTGGCATGACGGCAGATGAGGTCCGAGAGGAAATTCGGAAGACCAAGGCCCTGACGGATAAGCCGTTTGCGGTCAATCTGATGTTGATGATGGACAATGTGGCAGAGATTGTGGAAGTCCTGATTGAAGAAGGGGTTAAGGTCGTGACCACAGGTGCAGGTACACCGAAACCCTATATGCCTCGTCTCAAGGAAGCTGGCATCAAGGTGGTCCCAGTTATTCCAAGTGTCAAGCTGGCCCTCAAAATGCAGGAATTGGGCTGTGATGCTGTAGTGGCTGAAGGGATGGAAGCTGGTGGTCACATCGGCGAAATGGCCTCCATGCCCCTGACGAGACAGGTGGCTGCTGCTCTAGATATTCCTGTGATTTGTGCAGGTGGTGTGGCAGATGGCCATGGTGTGGTCGCTGCCTTTGCCCTGGGAGCAGAAGGGGTGCAGATGGGGACCATATTCCTCGCGGCAGAAGAATGCCCGATACCAGATAGCTACAAGCAGGCTGTGCTGGATGCGGTAGACACCTCAACTGTCGTGACTGGTCGCAAATTTAAGGCGCCGGTGCGCTGTATCCGCAATGCTATGACAGACAAATATCTGGAAATAGAGGCTCAGGCTACTTCCCGTCATGATCTGGAAGAAATCACCATGGGGGCTCTTGCCAAGGCAGTCAAGGAGGGAGATGCTGAAAACGGCTCTCTCATGGCTGGACAAATTGCTGGTCTGGTCAATGACATCAAGCCTGCCAAGGCCATTATCGAGACAATCTTTACAGAAGCAGAGCATGTCTTGAAGAAACTCCACCTCTAATTTTTAATACACTACCAATTTCCTCTTTGGCAGGCTGGATTCAGAATCCGGTCTGCTTTTTTCTTCACAAACTTTCCGTTCTTCCTATTTTTATGCTTTCCAAAGTTAGCAATGGTAAGGATTCTTGTGTTTTCCTACTTTGTGAAATTCTATAATCTTCACTTATAGTCGTATTAATTTTTATTAAGTAGATTTTTATGTAATTTCGTTATATTATAATGTTGTCAACAAAATGTAAACGCTTTACACAAAGCAAAAAATACAAAAAGGAGTCTATTACCATGTCAGTTAAAGAATTAGCTAGAGAGTTGTACCCAGAAGATTTGTTCGGTTATGCCGAAAAATTGACGGAGGGTGAACTGAAAGTCTTGAAACACTTGCGCCAAGAATTAGAAGCACGTGTTCGTCCAGTCTTGATTGACAGCTATGAAAAAGCCCTGCTTCCACGTGAAGAAATCCTGGGAGCATTTGCAGCAGCCAAAATTATGACTCACCCAGATTTGTTCGTTGGTCGCGAAGGATCTTGGAAGGCTGGTGAGCTTTACAACGCCTTCCTCTACCTGGAAATGGCTCGCTTCGATCCGTCTGTTGCAACCTTCTACACAGTGCATGGCGGACTTGGTTACAATACGATTCTCATTGGTGGTAGCCAGGAGCAGATTGAGCGCTTTGGTACACCAGTTCGTAATTTTGAAGCACAGACCTGTTTCGGTTTGACAGAGCCTGACCATGGTTCTGATATTGCAGGTGGTCTTGCAACAACAGCTGAGCGCAAGGGTGATGTCTGGGTATTGAACGGCGAAAAACGCTGGATTGGTGGTGCTAAGACAGCAGACTTTATTCCAATCTTTGCCCGCGATGTGGAAACCAAGAAAATCAAATGTTTCATGGTGAAACAAGGTAGCCCAGGTCTTTCTGTGGAAAACGTGGAGCACAAGATTTCCCTCCGTATCGTAAACAATGGTCACATTACACTCAAAGATGTGGAAGTTCCTGAAGCAGACCGTCTTGTCAATATCAACGGCTATGGTGATGTAGCGAAAATCTTCGTTCGCACACGCGCAGACGTTGCTTACATTGCCATGGGTACAGCGGCTGGTGCCTTCAATGCAGCCCTTCGCTTGACCACAACTCGTGAACAATTCGGCCGCAAACTCGGTGGCTTCCAATTGGTACAGGAAAAATTGGCTCGTATGCAGGCAAATGTGCAGGCAGCCATTGCTTACTCCGCACGCATTGCCGAAATCCAAGAATCTGGCACAGAAGAAATGCTCAATTCTTCACTGGCTAAGCTCCACAACTCTCTCCGCATGAGAGAAACAGTAGCCCTGGCTCGTGAAGTCTGTGGCGGTAACGGTATTACCTACGAAACAGAAGTTGCTCGCTTCTTCACAGATGCGGAAGCTATTTACACCTATGAAGGAACACACGAAATCAATGCCATGATTGTGGCGCGTGAATTGACTGGAATCGGTGCCTTCGTCTAAAACTCACTAAAAATCCATCTCTCGGCTCAAGGCGACAGGCCGCAAACTTCCACTGGAGATTTTCGCTGGTCAAGGCTTTTGAAAAGAGAAATGATTTTCTAAGAGTAAGCAATTCATCCGGGAGTGGGGAATCTCCTGCTCCCAGGATATTGGCTCTAGGGCGAAAGGAAAGGAAAAAAGTATAATGGAAATTAAAAATGTTATGGTCATTGGGTCTGGTCAAATGGGCAGCGGGATTGCTCAAGTTTTTGCCCAATCAGGCTTCACTGTCTATCTCAATGATATTAAATTAGAATTTGTTGAACGTGGTCTAGCAGGTATTAAGAAACAATTTGATCGTGCTGTTGGAAAAGAAAAAATGACCCAAGAAGAAGCAGACGCAGCCTATGCACGATTGATCCCGTCGACAGATTACCAGGATGCCAAACATGTGCAATTGGTGGTGGAAGCAGCGACTGAAAACCGCGATATCAAGCTGAGCATCTTTAAGCAATTAAACGAGATTACAGCTCCAGAAACCATCCTGGCATCCAATACCTCCTCCCTGTCTGTGACCGATATTGCTGCTGCTTCAGGTCGTCCGGATAAGGTGCTAGGTATGCACTTCTTTAACCCAGCTCCTCTTATGAAATTGGTCGAAGTTATTCGTGCCATTCAAACCTCTCCAGAAACAGCTGCTGCGGTAGAAGAAGTCACTGCAAAAATCAATAAAACAGCGGTGTGCGTGGCGGATTCCTATGGTTTTGTGGTCAACCGTATCCTGATTCCAATGATCAACGAAGCAATCTTTGTCTTGGGAGAAGGCGTTGCCAGTGCAGAAGAAATTGACACAGCCATGAAATTGGGTGCCAACCATCCGATTGGCCCATTAGCTCTAGCTGATTTAATTGGCCTCGATGTTGTTTTGGCTATTATGAATGTCTTGAGCAATGGCTTCGCGGATCCAAAATATCGTCCAGCTCCACTTCTTAAAAAAATGGTGGAATCTGGTAAACTTGGTCGTAAGACTGGTCAAGGATTCTTTACGTATTAGGAAGGGAGAAAAAAATGAGAGAAGCAGTAATTGTAGCAGCTGTTCGAACACCAATTGGCAGTTACGGTGGAAGTTTAAAAGATATATCTGCTGTTGATTTGGGAGTAACTGCTGTCAAAGGCGCACTCGAAAAAATTAACCTTGATCCTACTTTGGTGGATGAAGTGATTTTTGGTAATGTACTTGGTGCAGGTCTTGGACAAAACGTCGCACGTCAAGTTAGTATCAAATCTGGCTTGCCTGTAACGACTCCTTCCTTCACCATTAATAAAGTTTGCGGTTCTGGTCTGAAAACCATCAGCCTAGCAGCCCAAGCTATCCTTTTGGGAGATGCAGATGTTGTCATTGCAGGTGGTACGGAAAATATGAGCCAGGCGCCGTATGTTATTCAAAATCAGCGCTGGGGTTCCCGCATGGGCGACAGCAAAGTGATTGATACCATGCTAAAAGATGGACTAACGGATGCCTTTGAGCCAATGCATATGGGTATCACAGCAGAAAATGTCGCAGCCAAGTACAATATTACCCGTGAAGATCAGGATAGCTTTGCGGTTCGTTCCCAGGAAAAGGCTGTCGCTGCTATCAAGGCAGGTAAATTCAAAGACGAAATCGTACCAGTTCTGATTCCGCAACGCAAGGGCGATCCACTCGTCTTTGACACAGACGAATATCCACGTGAAAATGCCAGCATGGAAGGCATGGCAAATTTGCGCCCGGCCTTCAAGAAAGACGGTACTGTTACTGCCGGAAATGCCTCTGGTATCAATGACGGAGCAGCGGCTATCATTATGATGAGCAGTGAAAAAGCTGCACAATTGGGGCTGCCAGTCCTTGCTACTATCAAATCTTATGCAAGTGCAGGTCTAGATCCAACTATTATGGGTTGCGGTCCTATCTACGCATCCCGTAAGGCCCTGGATAAGGCAGGCTTGTCTGTCAGTGACCTAGATTTGGTTGAAGCCAACGAAGCCTTTGCGTCCCAAGCTTGCGCAGTCAATCGCGAACTAGGACTCAATCCAGATATTGTCAATGTAAACGGTGGTGCCATTGCCCTAGGTCACCCAATCGGAGCGTCAGGCGCCCGTATCTTTGTCACACTTCTACATGAAATGCAAAAACGTGATGCCAAATGCGGTTTAGCAACTCTCTGTATCGGTGGTGGTATGGGGATAGCCGTTATCGTGAGCAGATAGTACTCTTCGAAAATCAAACGCAGACGTTGTTGACTCGACTTGATGTGTGAAAAGCTCGGGGTGTGCTTTTCAGCCTGTCGCCATAAAACCATAAGCGTCAGAGTTCTCCGCGTCTTCCTGATTTTCATTGAGTAACTTTCACCATTTGTAGATTATGTGAGGAAAGATTATGAAAAAAACACCAAATCGTTGGGTCATTTTGGCGGCGGCCATCTTGACCAACCTCTCCTTGGGAGCGGGCTATGCCTGGTCCGTTTTCCAAAAAGCTCTCTTGGAAGCCAATGCCGACCAAGGATGGGTACAGGCCCAGACCTCACTGGCCTTTAGTATCTCCTTTGCCATGGTTCCGGTCGGAATGATTATTTTCGGCCCCAAGGTTGATGCCCTCGGTCCTAAGAAATTTGTATTCTTAGGTGGTATCCTCTTTGGTCTGGGCATGTTTGCCACAGGCTTTGCAACCAGCTTGTCGATTCTCTATCTGACCTACGGTGTCATCCTGGGTCTAGGTATCGGGTCTGCCTATGGTGCAGCTACTTCGGTCGCTTCCAAATGGTTCCCTGATAAAAAAGGTCTGGCTGGTGGTTTGACAGCGGCAGGCTTTGGTCTTGGTCCCCTGATTATCGGGCCAGTTGCTAAAGGCATGATTGGCGCCATGGGTGTTTACCGGACCTTCAATGTACTGGGTATTGCCCTCTTGGTGGTCATCTGTGCGTCTTCCCTGG
This sequence comes from Streptococcus sp. A22, assembly GCF_043674215.1. Classification (NCBI taxonomy): domain Bacteria; kingdom Bacillati; phylum Bacillota; class Bacilli; order Lactobacillales; family Streptococcaceae; genus Streptococcus; species Streptococcus sp. A22. The sequence continues at coordinate 92,904 of NZ_JBIMJQ010000008.1, read as the reverse complement.
TCATGGAAAAGGCTCCAGCAGCTGCTCCGACACCAGGTGCTGCAGCTCCGACTGGTAAGACCCATAAGGAAATGTTGCGTGAAGGCAATTTCTGGCTACTCTGGTTGATTTACATCCTCGGTGCGACCGGCGGTATGATGATTATCGGTGGTGCCGCATCCATCTCTGACCAATACAAGCTGGTCAGTGAAGCGACATTCTTTGTCATGCTGGTTTCCATCGCCAATACCTTTGGCCGGATTTTCTGGGGAGCCGTGTCTGATAAGATTGGTCGCTACCCGACCGTTGTTGCCATGTTTGCCGCAGTAGCAGGAGGGCTCTTCCTGACAGCGACCTTTAAAGGTGAAGGCAGTGTCCTGGCTATCATCGGTGTCATGCTGGTTGCCCTGTCCTTCGGTGGTTTCCTCGGTTCCTTCCCAGGTATCACTGCTGATAACTGGGGTGTGGCCAATGTAGGTACCAACTACGGCTGGATGTTTACGGCTTACGGTGTTGCTGCTATTGCAGGACCACAGCTGGGTGCTCGTCTGGCTCAAGCCAACAATGGAGACTACTCTATGGCCTTCTATATCGTCATCGGCATGGCCGTGGTCGGAATCTTGCTCCAGCTTTACTACATTGCTAAATCTAAAAAAGCTTCCTAACCTCTAGTGCCCGGAGAAATCTGGGTGCTTTTTTACTTTTTGGGAAAGCGTTCTTGATTACTTTTTGATGGTTGAACAACCTTAATAAATAAGTTGGTTTTCGCACAATTTCTATAAGCCCACCTAATACAACTATTAAAATTTCTTAAGTAGACGAATATGTAAATAGTTGATAAACTAATAATGTAAGCGTTTTACATTTTGTCAATCGATTGGTTGCATTGTTGACCCTAGGTGACCAATCACATTACACATTAGGAGAATGTTTATGAACAAAACTGTATTGTTGGACGTCAAAGATGGCATCGGCTATATCACCATCAATCGTCCAGAAGCATTGAATGCCCTCAGCTCACAAGTCTTGAAAGACTTGAATGAAGTATTGGATTTAGTGGAAACCAGTACAGAAATTGGTGTAGTCATCGTCACAGGTGCAGGTGAGAAATCATTTGTAGCCGGCGCAGACATCAAGGAAATGGATAAGATGACGCCGACACAAGCCTTCGAATACATGACCTATGCCAATGATACTTTCTCCAGACTAGAACATCTTCGCCAGCCATCCATTGCAGCAATTAACGGATATGCTTTGGGAGGTGGTATGGAATTGGCTCTGTCAACAGACATTCGTCTGGGCCATGAGAAAGTGTTGTTGGGCTTCCCTGAAGTGACACTTGGAATTATACCAGGATTTGCAGGAACCCAACGGATGCCACGCCTCATCGGCATCAGCAAAGCCAAGGAACTCATTTTCACGGCTCGAAATGTAAAAGGACCAGAAGCAGTCGAACTCGGCATACTCAATCGCCTGGTCCCAGCAGAGGAATTGATGCAGGAAGCTGAAAATCTAGCAAAATCTATTTTGAAGAATGCTCCGTTGGCTGTCGAAAAAGCCAAACATGTCATCAGCGTGGGAACAGAATTACCACTGCAAAGTGCTATCCGCTTGGAAACAGAAGCAGAAGCACTCCTCTTCTCAACAGAGGATAAAAAAGAAGGCATGGGCGCTTTTGTTGAAAAACGAAAAGCAGTCTTTACACGGAAATAAGTAGCTTTGACGAGGAGAAAAAAATGGCAAAAATTGTAACGCTCAAAGAAGCAGTATCGCTGGTACAACCGGGACACATCGTGGGAATCTCAGGCTTCCTCGGTGTCGGTGAACCCTTTGAATTGATCGATGGCTTGGTGGAACAAGGCACAAAAAACCTGACTCTGACATCTGTCGTAACCTCCCATCCTGGTAAGGAAGTCGGAGTAGGTCGCCTCTGCGAAAACCACCAAGTATCCAAATACATAGCAGCCCACGTCGGAACCTCACCAGGTGCCCAAAAAGCCTACTTCAGCGGTGAGATGGAAGTTGAATTCACACCGATGGGCACAGTGGTTGAACGCCTCCACGCTGCAGGTGCAGGTCTAGGTGCCGTATTGACACCGACAGGCGTTGGAACCATCCTAGAAGAAAAACAAGAAAAAGTTGTCCGCAACGGCCGTGAGTACCTAGTCTATGATCCATTGAAAATTGACGTAGCCTTAATCAAGGCCAGCAAGGCAGACAAGTACGGAAACCTTTACATCGAAGGAACCACTAAAAACATTTCATTGCAACTGGCCCTGGCTGCCGACACAGTCATCGTTGAGACCAATGAAGTGGTAGAAATCGGAGAAATCAAGCCGGATGATGTCTATATTCCTGGTATTTTAGTAGATTATGTCGTCCAAGGTTTGACAGCACAAGAACACCATGAAATGATGGGTGCTCTCTGGACAGAAACGAAGAAACTAGCAGGGGTGTAAAAATATGAAAGCAAAAGAAGTTATTGCACGTCGTGTCGCTTTAGAATTCCATGACGGAGACGTTGTCAACCTGGGATTCGGTATTCCAAACGCATCTGCTGACTATATCCCAGCTGGAGTGAGCGTTATCCTCCAAGCTGAAAATGGAGCCCTTCGTTTCGGTGAAACCCCAGGCAAGGATAACTACCATCCAAATATTGCCAACTCAGGTGGTGCTCCCATCACCCTTATGCCAGGAGCTTCAACCTTTGATATCCAAACATCCTTTGCCATCATCCGTGGTGGTCACGTGGATGCGACTGTGCTTGGAGCCCTCGAAGTTAGCCAGGACGCCAGCATTGCCAACTGGATTATTCCAGGAAAATTCGCGCCAGGCATGGGCGGCGCCATGGACCTCTTGGTTGGTGCCAAGCGCGTGATTGTGGCTCTGCAACATGTCGATAAAAACGGTGAATCCAAGGTCCTCAAAGAATGCACCTTGCCACTGTCTGCCAAAGGAGTGGTATCCATGGTCATCACCGAATTAGCCGTATTTGAATTCCAAGATGGCAAATACCTGCTCAAGGAAGTAGCTCCTGGAGTGACGGTAGAAGAAGTCCTAGAAAAAACAGCAGGTGATGTGGTCGTTGCTGACAATGTCATCACCATGCCAATCTAGGAAAGCATTTCCGCAAACCTGACTTTACTAGCTACACTTACTAGCGACAAGACAATGGGACAGTTCTTGAGGTCGGTTTGATAGATGTTAAGTACAAGAAATATCCCAGTAGTCAATTTGCTGGGATTTATTTGTGAAATTCGAGCAGATTTATTTAAAAGTATTCAGCAATATGATATAATAAATCGAGGAATTTATCGTTGTCTACTAAAAACAAATTGAAACCTTAGTTGCCAGATTTTTAGGGCAAAACGATAAACAAAACATGAAAAAACATCACCTAGCTACCAGTTCAGATAGGTGAGACAAGATTATATGAAAAACGCTTGTCCAAAAGGACAAAGGAGGATATGCTATGGGAATGGATATTGTTCAAATGGGGTATTTTATCAATATTGTTGAGAACAACTGTAATCTATCCCTAGCCGCCAAGAAGATTCATATCAGCCAGTCAGCTCTCAGCCAGTTCATCACCCAGTTTGAGACCAATGAAGGGCTCCAGCTCTTCCATAGAAAAAATGGTCGCCTGGAAAAACTGACCGAGGCAGGTGAGCGTGTCTACCATTTTGCCACCGAAATTGTCGAGAAATACGAAGACATGCAAAGAATGATTCAGACCGAGTCTACCAAGCAGAAGGGCACTATCCGTCTGGGTATTCCGTCTTTGATATTGCGGGTCTATTTTGCCAATATCCTGCCGGACTTCCTGCTCAAACACCCAAATATTGATATCCAGATTACCGAAGGAGGAGGAGTGGACCTTAACCGTATGTTCCTGGCTGAGGACCTCAACTTTGTCGTGGTCGTTGAGCCGACCTCCCTGGATAGCCAAAAATACGAGCAGCACATCATCCAGATGGATGAATACGTGGCTTTTATGGACAAGAATCATCCCTTGGCCAGCAAGGACCTGCTAGAGTGGAAGGACATTGAACCATATCAAGTCGCCACCTTTAACAAGTCCTACACCACCTACCACCTCCTCAAGGACAAGTTCAAAAAAGAAAAAATCAAGCCTAAGGTCAGCTTCCTAGCCTACTCTTGGGACTACCTAATCGAAGCCACATCTGGCAATAATATCATCACTCTCCTGCCCCGGCCAATCGAAGATTTGGTGGACAAGGACAAGCACACCATGATCCGCTTCAGAGACTTTTTGCCTTTTAATATCTGGTTCTGTCGACCGTACAAGTCCAAGACCAATGAAATCGAGTCCTTTGTCTACGAAGAATTCCTGAAATTATACTACACGCCTGTCGAATAAAGTAGGTGAATCATGCAATACGACCAAGAAAAGTTAGACCAGATTAGCGACTATATCCAGGCTGAGATAGTTGGCCAAGCAGCCCACTATGATGAGCACAAGCTCTTTCCGCTCCTCTTTATCAATCGGCTGGTCACAGACCACAAGATTTTCCACCTGCTCCACCAAACTGTGGACAGAGACAGCGGGCTCAGGACCTTTCTAGAGGTCATTCGCCTCCTGTCCATCGAGTTTTCCTCCCTGGCGGCCATCCTCATGACCCAGGCCTTCTTTGCCATCTGGCTCTTGGAGCATTTTGGCAGTCCTGAGCAGAAGGAGCGCTATCTGGATGATTTGCTCAATTTCAAAAAAATAGGTGTCTTTGCCTTTTCCGAGGAAGATATCAATCTGGACAAGCAATTTCCCGAAACCATGGCCAGACAGACCGACAAGGGCTGGATTATCAACGGTCGCAAGCAGATGGTTTCCAATGCTCCTATGGCAGATGTCCTCTTTGTCCTCTGCCAGACCGTGGACCAGTACGGCAAGAAGGACATGGCTATCTTTGTCCTCGACAGCAAGACTCCCGGTGTCCAGGTCGGTCCCACCATTGACAAGGTCGGTGTCCGCTCTATGCCGCTGGCACCTATTAGTTTTGAAAATGTCCAGCTGACCAACGACCAGCTGTTGGGCCACCAGATTGCCGGCAAGCAACAGTACACCCAGTCTATGATTAAGATGCGGCTGGCTATCAGTGCTCAATCCCTGGGCATTGCAGAAGGTGCCTTCAAGAAAGGTCTGGCCTATTCACAGATTCGCCGGGGCTTTGGCAAGCGTCCTATCGACGTATCTATCAATCAACTCCGCATCGTCGACCTGAAAACGGCCCTGGTTGCCTGCGAAGCCTATTACCATGACTACCTGCGGACCGATATGTCAGACGAACGGGAGGTCTCCATGCTGAAAATCATTACCTCCAGACTGGCCTCAACCATTTCTGAGGAAGTAGTTCGTATAACTGGAGCTTATAGCTTCATTGGAAACGATGATATCGAGCGTTATGTTCACGATGCAAATATTACCAAGGAATACGGCGGAAAAACAGATCGACTCAAGAAAAAAATTGCAGAAATGTGGCTGTAAAACTCATGTGAAATGAGGAGAATATGAAAATATGAAACTACAAACCTACCAATTCGGCCAGATGACCCTGACCTGGCTGAGAGGGGCAGACAAGTACACGGATGCAGGAACCATCTTCGGACCTGTGCCCAAGGCTGTCTGGTCCCGCTATTACCCGACCAATGAACAGGGGCTTATCCATGACCTGACAGACCCCATCCTCATCAGCTATCAGGGCAAGCATTACCTGATCGACACCAGTCTGGGAACGGAAAAGCTCAGTGACAAACTCCGGAGAAATCTCGGCGTCATCTCAGAAAACCGTGTCTTAGAAAGCCTGGACCAGCTGGGCCTCAGCCCTGAGGATATCGATGTGGTCCTCATGACCCACATGCACAATGACCATGCCGGTGGCCTGACCAGGCTAGTCGATGGCGAGCTGGTTCCCACCTTCCCAAATGCCACCATCTACATCAATGACATCGAGTGGGAAGAAGTGCGCTATCCCAATCCCCGTACTAGGGCTACCTACCTGCCTGAAAACTGGCAGGCCATCCAAGACCAGGTCCAGACCTTTGGCTCAGAGCTCAAGCTGGTCGACGGCATTGAGATGCACCACACAGGCGGTCACAGCCGTGGCCACAGCATCATCCTGCTCAAGCAAGATGGGGAGACCCTGATACACATGGCCGACACACTCCTGACCCATGCCCACTTTAATCCCCTCTGGGTGGCAGCAGTAGACGACTACCCTATGGACAGTATCAAGGCCAAGGAAAAGTGGATCAAGCAAGCCTACAGTCAAGGCTACACCTTCCTCTTTTACCACGACCCTTACTATGCCCTGCTCAAGTTTAACCAGGATGGTAGCCAAGTGGTCTCCTGCCTGGAAAGACTGCGCCCACCAGTCCTGCCTTTTACGGACAAGGAGGACAAGCGCCTGGTCGTAGCGGAGGAAACCAAGCTACCGATAACATACTAAAACAGATATATATATATATAAATGTATTTTATCAATAATTTTTGTGAAAATTTCACAAATCAGTCATTATCCCTTGCAAAAATGATATACTCCCCATATAGTGGACAGTGAAAAAACAAAAATTTTCACTAGAAACTAAGACCTGGAACCATTCCTGTCTACCCAGATCCAAATAACCCTGGACAAACCATTCCATTGGAACCAAGTCCAGATGGAGGTTATGAGCTTCCGCCTGTACCAAGCAAGCCAGGTGAAGATACGGTTATCGAGTATGTTCCAAATACTGTTAGCCTGACTGTCAAGTATGTGGACGATACGGGTGCAGACCTGCGTCCAACAGAAAGCAAGGAAGTCAAGGTCGGTGATGACTACACCACCACTCCACAGGTGATTGAGGGCTACTATCTAACTGAAATCCCTGCTAACAGCAAGGGCAAGGTGGGAGCAGAAGGTACAACCGTTGTCTATGTTTACAATAAACTCGGTTCATGGGTACCAGAATTGCCAGAGGGTCACGACCCAGTGCCACCAATTCCATATCCGAACCATCCGACAGACCCAGGTAAACCAGGTATTCCGGCAGGTGTTGTGCCAGTCGTTCCAGGCTACATCCCTGTAGGACCAGACGGTAAAGAATTACCTAAGGGTCCAGACGGTAACTACCTGCCACCTGTACCAAGCAAGCCAGGTGAAGAAACTGTTATCAAGTACATTCCACAAGACGCTAGCGTGACCGTGCGCTATGTGGATGACAAGGGCAATGATTTGATTCCAAGCAAGTCCATTCCAGGTAAGGTTGGTGATGATTACACGACTACCCCTGAGATCATCAAGGGCTATCTGCTCAAGGAAGTACCAAGCAATGCTTCTGGTAAGATTCCAGCAGGCGGTACGAGTGTTGTCTACACTTATGTACCAATTGGAAGCTATGTGCCAAACATTCCAGGTCAGCCATCCACTCCGATTCCATATCCGAATCATCCGACAGACCCAGGCAAACCAGGTACAGATCTACCATCTATTCCGCATGTTCCGGGTTATATCCCTGTCGGCCCAGGAGGAGTACCATTGCAGCCAGTAGATCCAAGTGATCCAACCAAGGGCTACATTGCGCCTCCTATCCCAGGAAATCCAGGTCAAGATACACCAATCAACTACATTCCGAGCCCACCAGCTCGACCAAGTAGACCGATTGTTGTGACACCTGTCAAGCCTGAGACTCCAGTTGAGCCAGAAGTTCCAACAACTCCAGCTCAACCGAGCCCAGCAGGACCTGCACAACCAGCTAGCCCTGGTACGGCTCAATTGCCAAATACTGGTACCAGCGATTCACATGCAGTGACTGCAATTGGTGCTAGCCTCTTCCTAGCTGCCCTTGCCATAGCAGGCACAGCTCGCAGAAGAGAAGAGTAATCCTTATGCTTTCCAACTATCCTACATGGTCTTTATCTGGACCTACATTCCCACCACTAGTCGAATGATTGGTTTATATTGCATCTTCTCAACTCCCACTTGTAGGCCAGATAGCAGACCTGTTTGGTAGTAGAAAATAGATAGGCACCCAGATTCTGGGTGCCTTGTCTATTCTATGGAATATGCGTATTGAGAATCTTTCCCCATTCTGCTATAAAATAACTAGGAAATAGGACCAGAAGACGTCAGAAAATCAGTTCGACGGCGGATATTGTCGCAAAAAATCTGGGTTAGTCCAAATTCAAGCACACAAAATCTATTCAGATAAAAGCAGCAGTCCTAGGTAGTCAAGAACCTAGGACTTTTTGAGTAAAAAAGAAAAGCCTATCTCCTGAGAAATAGACTTAGAACCTGTATTTGCAGCTCAGCATATTTAGCTTGTGAATATAGGTTCTTGTTGTAGGGAGGCTTGTGAATTAGTTAATTGCAGCGAGAACTGCGTCAACTTGTTTAGCCAATTGTTCTTCATCAACTGGAGCGCCGTTTGTTGCAAGTGTCAATTCATCTACGAAGTTTGTGCGGATGAATGGAAGAAGTGCACGGTATTGAACAGCTGCATCTTCTTGGTGTGCAGATGAAGTGATAGATACTGTTGCCACTTTTTCATGAAGAGCAGAAGCACCACGTGGATCTGACAAATCAAGTGCACGGCTGAGCCAATCGAGAACGTTTTTCACTGAACCAGGGATAGCAGCGTTGTAAACTGGTGAGAAAATCCAGATAGCGTCAGCAGCAACAACTGCTTCACGCGCAGCTTTTACAGATGCAGGAGCATCAGCTTCCAAATCTTGTGAGAATACAGGAATTTCTTTCCAATCAAGGTAAGATACAGTTGCTTTACCTTCAAGTGCATTTTCAGCAGCTTGAGCCAATTGAGCAGTGAATGAACATTCACGAAGAGAACCAACTAAAAATAAAATGTTTGACATAATGTAACTCCTTAATTACTTGATGTGACTATCATAACACATAAATCACTAATTAGCAACATTTTTGTCTATGAATTTGAATCTTTTTAGTAAATCGGCCAATAAATCCTGTTCTTCCTGGCTCAAAACAGAGAAAATTTTTCCAACATGAGCATAGTGTTCCGGCAAAACCTTCTCAATCGTTTCCCGACCGAAAGGAGTCAAACCAATCAAGGAAGCCCGCTTATCACTTTCATCCTGGGTCTTGAAGATATAGCCATCACGGACCATATTCCGAATGACCACCGTCATGTTGCCAGAAGTGCTGAGCAACTTATCAATCAAATCCTGGATGCGCAAATTCCCCTTATTGTAAAGTGCTTCCATTACGCCGAATTGGCCAACGGTTAATCCATGTTTTCTGATGATCTCTGTCTCCTGTCTGCTAATAGTATTGGCAGCGCGACGAAAGACAACTAAACTATGTAGGGCATGCTGATTTTCTTTTAGAGAGTTTTCTACTTTATTCATAAGTATATTTTATCAATAACTAGTTCCTTTGGCAAGAAATTTGATGGCTGAAAAAGCTGATTCTGACAAGATTTTGAGCGCATTTTCCCATATCGAATTTTAGCTGAAGTTTTTTTGCAGAATTTTCGGATTCAATTAGCAATATGTGGCAACTTGTAGTATAATATTCCTATTATGGCGAAAACATCACGTGAACCTTGGATTAGCCTGACCTTAGGTCAACAATTCTTGATTGGTTCAGCAGTTATCCTGACGGTTTTGACATTTTCTATACTCCTGATTTTGGAAATGGCCAGCAGTCCCTATGCCCAGGCAAGTGAGAGGGCGGAGAATCTGGCCCGTCAAGCAGTCCAGTTGGAAACCATTGAAAAGATTAATTCCTACCGAGGTGTGGACGACTTTCATACCGTCTTAGGGACGGATTCTGCTGGACAAGAGCTGGCAATCCTAGTGTCAGATCAAACCTCCCAAGTTTATGTTTACAAACTATCTGACGGCGTTGCCCAAGCCCAGGCTGAGACCATTGCCCAAGAGCAGGGAGCCGGCCAGATTGACCGCGCGATTATCGGCATGCGGGAGGGCAAGCCGATTTGGGAAATCAAGTCAGGGACGGCCTATTATAACATTGATTTTAAAACTGGAGACTTTATCAAAAAGGAGGGCTTATGAGCAAGCTATCAAATCGTGCCTTAGAAATGGAAGAAAGTGTGACCTTGGCGGCTGGTGCGCGTGCCAAGGCCTTGAAGGCGGAAGGGCGTGATATTTTAGAGCTGACCTTGGGTGAGCCAGACTTCGTCACACCGAAGAATATTCAAGAAGCAGCCATTCAGTCTATCGAAAATGGCAAGGCCAGCTTTTACACGGTGGCTTCAGGTCTTCCTGAGTTGAAGGACGCAGTCAATACCTACTTTGAGAAGTTCTATGGCTATTCTATCGAACGCAATCAAGTCGTTCTTGCAACAGGTGCCAAGTTTGTCCTTTATGCTTTCTTTGCAGCGGTCATCAATCCTGGTGATGAGGTGCTGATTCCAACACCTTACTGGGTTTCCTATGCCGACCAGATCAAGATGAACGAGGGAGTGCCAGTTTTTGTCACTGCCACAGAAGACCATAATTTCAAGGTGACGGTTGACCAGTTGGAAGCGGTTCGAACAGACAAGACCAAGGTCCTCTTGCTCAACAGCCCGTCCAATCCGACAGGTATGATATACAGTCGTGAGGAATTGGAGGCTATTGGAAACTGGGCTGTGGAACACGACATTCTCATCTTGGCAGATGATATTTATGGCCGTTTGGTCTATAACGGCAATAGTTTTACACCGATTTCAAGTATCTCAGAGAGCATTCGCCAGCAGACCATTGTTGTCAATGGAGTGGCTAAGGCCTATGCCATGACTGGTTGGCGGGTTGGATTTGCGGTTGGAAATCCAGAGATTATCGGTGCCATGAGTAAGATTATCGGTCAGACTACATCAAATTTGACCACGGCTGCTCAATATGCGGCCATCGAAGCCTTTACAGGCCCGCAAGATACGGTCGAAACCATGCGTCAGGCCTTTGAAGAACGACTTAACACCATCTATCCATTACTAGCAGAAGTGCCAGGTTTTGAAGTCATCAAACCAGAAGGAGCCTTCTATCTCTTCCCAAACGTCAAAAAAGCAATGGAAATGAAGGGCTACACAGATGTGACCGAATTTACCACTGCTATCTTGGAAGAAGTAGGAGTAGCCTTGGTGACAGGTGCAGGTTTTGGTGCTCCTGAAAATATCCGCCTCAGCTACGCGACAGATATGGACACGCTCAAAGAGGCTGTTGCTCGACTCCACACATTCATGTCAAAATAAAAGAAAAAAGGAAAGATTATGTCTAGAAAATTAATCACCATTAACCAAGTAAAAGATTATGTCGGTCAAGAAGTGACCATTGGTGCCTGGGTTGCCAACAAGTCAGGTAAGGGCAAATTGGCCTTCTTGCAATTGCGTGACGGAACAGCCTTCTTCCAAGCAGTTGCCTTCAAACCAAACTTCATTGAAAAATTCGGTGAAGAAGAGGGAACGGAAAAATTTGATGTAGCAAAACGCCTCAGCCAAGAAACGTCTGTCTATGTGACAGGGATTGTCAAGGAAGATGAGCGTTCTAAGTTTGGTTATGAGTTGGATGTGACAGACTTGGAAGTCATCGGTGAGTCACAAGATTACCCAATCACACCAAAAGAACACGGGACAGATTTCCTTATGGACAACCGTCACCTCTGGTTGCGTTCTCGTAAACAGGTAGCCATTCAACAAATCCGAAATGCCATCATTTATGCGACTTATGAGTTCTTTGAAAAGAATGGTTTTATCAAGTTTGATAGCCCAATCCTGTCAGGAAATGCGGCAGAAGATTCAACAGAATTGTTCGAAACAGACTACTTTGGTCAACCTGCCTACCTCAGCCAATCTGGTCAGCTGTACCTTGAAGCAGGTGCTATGGCCCTTGGTCGTGTCTTTGACTTCGGACCAGTTTTCCGTGCAGAAAAATCAAAAACCCGCCGTCACTTGACAGAGTTCTGGATGATGGATGCCGAGTATTCATTCCTCAGCCATGAAGAGTCACTTGACTTGCAAGAAGCTTATGTCAAGGCCTTGATTCAAGGCGTTATTGACCGTGCTCCACAAGCCTTGGAAACGCTTGAGCGTGATGTGGACGCTTTGAAACGCTACATTGCGGAGCCATTCAAACGTGTAGCTTATGATGATGCCATTACCCTTCTGCAAGAACATGAAGCTGATGAAGATACAGACTACGAACACATCGAGCATGGAGATGATTTTGGCTCACCACATGAAACTTGGATTTCAAACTACTTTGGTGTACCAACTTTCGTTGTTAACTATCCAGCAAGCTTCAAGGCCTTCTACATGAAGCCAGTTCCAGGCAATCCAGAGCGCGTGCTTTGTGCGGACCTCTTGGCGCCAGAAGGCTACGGTGAAATCATCGGTGGTTCTATGCGTGAAGATAACTACGATGCCCTGGTAGCCAAGATGGACGAGCTCGGTATGGACAAGTCAGAATACGAATTTTACCTTGACCTCCGCAAGTACGGTTCGGTACCACACGGTGGTTTTGGTATCGGTATTGAGCGTATGGTAACCTTTGTAGCTGGTACAAAACACATCCGTGAAGCCATTCCATTCCCACGTATGTTGCACCGCTTGCATCCGTAATGAAGATGAGAAGTTGACCTTGTGTTAGCTTCTTTTTTTCGGTATAATCATTTCAAAAGGAGGCGATAGTGATGATTATTAAACCGATGCAGACGGACGAGGAAAAGATGGGCAAGGCCTATGTTCATTGGAAGGCTTGGCAGGAGGCATATGCAGACCTCTTACCGCAGGAATTTCTCCAAAAGACCTACACGCTAGAACGCTGTCAGGACTGGGCCTTTCGCTATCCAGAGAGGATTTTTGTGGCTCTTGAAAATGACCAGGTAGTAGGCTTTACCTGCTATGGTCAGTCCATGTCGGAGGATTTGGAAAATGCTGGCGAACTATACGCCCTCTATGTGCTGGCGGATGTCTACGGTCAGAAAGTCGGCTACCGACTGCTCCAAGCTGCACTGGAAAAAATTCAAGACTACGATAGAGTTTGCCTCTGGGTGCTGGAAGGAAATGCGCGTGCTATTTCTTTCTATGAAAAAGTCGGCTTTCGCTTTGATGGGGTGAGCAAACAGGTCCATCTCGGCCAAGAACGGACAGAATATCGGATGATTTTGGAAAAGTAGGGTAGGCTATTGTTTTAGGTGGATATTTAATATATAATTATGTTATAAAACATTCACGGAGGTTCTTATGATCTACCTTACCAATCATCGCCTGCGAGTGGAGATTGCTGAGCCTGGCGAGCGGCCCAATGATACTTTTCGCTTTGACCGAGCTGGTTTCATCTCTAATGTCATTTTGGACGGAGATACGCATTTCTGTGCCAATGAACCCATGAACCTGAGACACTTGTCATCGGGCGGCCGCGGTCTGTGTTGTGAGTTTTCGGGTGATTTTTCACAAGGTGCTGCAGTCGGAAACTATTTTCCAAAGCTGGGAGTGGGTCTGATCAAGCAGGACAGCGACCTGGGCTACCAGTTTGAACACAAGTATGAGGAGGTTGTGCCCTATCCTGTGACTTTTAGCCACACGGAGACCAGTGCGGACTTTGTGACGGATGCGGTGCCTTGTTTGGGCATTGCGGCTCAGGTGCGTAAGACCATTCGGATAGAGGACAATCACCTGATTTTGGAGGCGACCATCACTAATGTTGGCGAGCGGGAGATTGTGACCGAGGAATATTGCCATAATTTCCTCAGTATCGATGGGATGGCTATTTCGCCTGACTACCGCCTGGAGCTGCCGGACATGTATGATTTGGGCGACCAGCGCCTGGAGGGATTTGGTGGCTACGACCATAATAATTTTATAGCAAACGGCAAGGCTATTACCTTTGACAAGTGTGAGACCGATGTGTCTTTGAGTGTGCTTTCTACGGAAAATGCTCCGCTCCGAGATGAGTTTTCATGGAAACTCTTGCACAAGGGGGCTAAGGCTAGCGTGACTGGGACGGACAGCGTCACCCCAACCAGTCTCCTCCTATGGGCAACGGACCATATCGTCAGTCCAGAAATCATCCAAACCATTTCTATCCAGCCAGGTCAGAGCCATTCTTGGACCCGGAAATGGACCTTTGAAGCAGAACCACGTTGGTAAGAAATTAACAAAGCCGAGGGATTTCCTTGGCTTTTGTGGTATAATGAGGAATATATTATAAAAGGAGTGAACTATGTCCCGTAAGCAAACCGTTACCCTGACCAATATGTGCCTCATTGAAGACAAGGATGGAAATGTGGTGGTACAAATCCGCGACCCCGATCGTTATCGTTGGTCCGGCGTTGCATTCCCAGGGGGTCACATTGAGGAAAATGAGCCATTTTATGATTCGGTCGTCCGTGAGGTCTATGAAGAAACCGGTCTGACAATTCAGAATGCCCAGCTGGTTGGGACCAAGCACTGGCCTGATAAGGAGGGGCATCGTTACATTGTCTTTCTCTACAAGGCGACAGCATTTACCGGTCAACTCCTCTCGACGGAAGAAGGAGAAGTCCGTTGGGTTAAAAAATCGGATTTACCCCAAATGGATTTGGCCTATGACTTGCTGGAAATTCTCAAGGTCATGGATGATCCAAATCTGTCTGAATTTTTCTATACAAGGAAAGACCAGGATGGAGAATGGGATAGGAATTATAGATAGAAGCGAAGTTGAACAAGGATGTTCGGCTTTTTTTCCTGTCATTTTCCTGTTTATCATTGAATATTTTCTTGAATAGTAATATAATAATAGTTAGTGATAATTGTGATAAAGGAGGAGAGTAATGTATAAGATACTACTAGGCTATGTTGGTAACTATAAGCGACCCTCGATTTTGGCATTCTTGGCGATGACGATTGAAGTGCTGTTCGAGCTATCCATTCCCTTTTTGATGGCGGCGATTATCGACCAAGGGATCAATCGGAGCGACAGGAGCTGGGAAAACGACTATTACCAATCTCATCAATCGTTTCTACGAGATTCAGTCAGGCATAATTACCTACGACGGAATTGATATTCGTTTGATTGATAAGGCTTCTCTGAGAAAATCCCTGGGCATCGTCTTGCAGGATACCCACCTCTTTACAGGGACCATTGCGGAAAATATCGCCCATGGTAATGAAGCTGCCAGTCGAGATGAGATACTGGCTGCGGCAAAATTATCTAATGTTGACCGCTTTGTCAAACATTTGGAAAATGGCTACGACGCCCAGATTAGCGGTGATGGGGCTGGCTTGTCAAATGGTCAACGTCAGCTGATTGCTATTGCCAGGGCAGCCCTAGCCAATGCTCCGGTCCTGATTTTGGATGAGGCGACTTCCTCTATCGATTCCTTGACCGATAAAATGGTCCAAGAGGGTATGGACAAGCTCATGCAGGGCCGGACCGTCTTTATCATAGCCCACCGCTTGTCGACGATTGTCAACTCTGATGTCATTATGGTTATGGACCATGGCCGCATTGTCGAACGTGGTAACCACGCAGAGCTCATGGAGAAAAAAGGCGTCTACTACAGACTGTATACAGGCGGCTTAGAAATTGATTAAAAACTGATAACTGGAACACTCTGGCAACAGGGTGTTTTTTCAGCATTTTTCATTTTTTCAAGAAAATGTATAAAAATTCGGATTTCATGGTTGACAATTGCATAATTATGGTATAAAATAGCATAAACATACGAAATGTATGGTATAAAAATAGTGTCTATTGCATAAAAAGGAGATTATCATGAAATTAAAAAAAGTTTATACATTTGCGACAGTTTGCTTTGCTAGTTTGGCTTTGGCTGCATGTGGTTCATCAAACAGCGACCAAACCACACTTGAAAAAATCGAAGACAAGGGGACCCTGGTCGTTGCCCTCAACCCAGAATTCCCGCCCTTTGAATACAAGCAATTGATTGACGGTAAGGATACCATCGTAGGGGCAGATATCGAGTTGGCCAAGGCCATCGGTGAAGAATTGGGCGTGGAAGTAGAGTTCTCACCAATGAGCTTCTCTAACGTATTGGCAAGTGTCCAAAAAGGTACGGCGGACGTTGGTATTTCAGGGATTTCTGCCACAGAAGAACGCGCCAAAACCTACGACTTCTCAGAAGCCTACTACCAGTCGGTCAACAAGATGATTGTCAAAAAGGATGACGCAGCTAAATACAGCAAGGCTGAAGATTTCGCATCAGTAACCATCGGTACCCAGAAAGGTTCTATCCAAGAATCCGTTGCCAAGGAGGCTTTTGCTGACTCATCCATCCTCAGTCTAGAGAAGAACGGCGACCTGATCCAGCAATTAAAATCTGGCCAATTGGACGGTGTAATCTTTGAAGAACCGATTGCTAAGGCTTATGTGGGTAGCAACCCAGACCTGCAAATTGTGGACATGGACATTGAGACAACCATTTCGGACTCTTATGCTGTTGCCATGCCAAAAGGAAGCGCAGAGCTGAAAGCTAAGATTGACAAGGTCGTGAAAGAGCTGGTTGAGTCAGGCAAGATGTCAGACTTTGTCGAAGAAGCCTACCAACAGTCAATCAGTAAATAAAGAATAAATATTCAAAGCACTCCCGTTGACAAATGAATAAAAATGCCATATAATAGGTCATGTTGTTTCAGAATATCTGAAAACATAAGCAATAAAGAAGGAAATTATCATGAAATTTAATAAAATTTTAACTCTTGCGGCAACTGTTGTAGCTGGTCTTACCTTGGCAGCTTGTTCATCGTCAACGACGGAGTCAAGCAAGTCAACTTTGGATGCTATCAAGGAAAAAGGTACCTTGGTCGCAGCTACTAGCCCAGACTATGCACCTTTTGAATTCCAAGCACTTGTAGACGGCAAAAACGAAGTCGTTGGTGCGGACATCATGTTGGCACAGAAAATTGCTGATGAATTGGGCGTAAAATTGGAAATCTCTCCAATGAACTTTGACAACGTCTTGACCAGCGTGCAAAATGGCAAGGCAGATATCGCCATTGCGGGTATTTCTTACTCAGAAGAACGTGCGAAAACATTTGATTTCTCTGAAGAATATTACCTGATTTCAGATGTTCTCTTGGTCAACAAGGACAAGGCAGATCAGATTAAAGACACCGACGCTCTTGCAGGTCTTAACTTGGCCGTTCAAAAAGGTTCTACACAAGAAACGTATGCTAAAGAAAACTTGAGCAGTGCTAAGATTGTTTCTCTCACTTTGATGGGCGAAGCGGTCAACGAATTGAAGGCTGGTAAGGTTGATGCAGTCTTGATGGACTCGCCAGTGGCAGCAGGTTATGTTTCACAAAATGCTGACTTGGCCATCGCCAAAGCTGAGTTCCCAACCATTGATGAAAATTCAAAAGTCATTGCTCTTCCAAAAGGCAGCGCAGACCTCAAAGCAGAAATCGACAAGGTTATCGCTGATGTCAAAGCCAAAGGTGAATTTGACGCCTTCCTTGAGAAAGCAGCAACTTACACAGCAGTTGAATAGAACACATAGGTCAGTCATCTAAACAGTGGCTGGCTTTTTTGTGTGGATTTTTTCCTCAAATGCACAGAAAAAAATCTTGCACCAAAGGCACAAGATTTTATCGCTATTTCACTCGCTCCAGATAGAAGGACGTCAACCTTGGAACAGTAATCTTGGCTCCATTTTCATCCGGATAAAGGATGAAGGATTCCATTGGAATGGCATTGGATGAGAAGACCAGTTTGTATTCAGAATCTGTTGGTAGGGCTAGGTGCACATCGAAGACCTCCTGATCATTGAAGTTATGAACAGTTAGAATTTCCTGGTCATCACTCTTGCGGACAAAGGCGTAGACGCTGGCCTCTTCATCTATTGTTATCCAATCAAAGCCCTTGTCATAGGCTTGATGGTCGTATTTCCAAAAGGCATCATTGTCCCGATAGAAGTTAGACAGGGTTTTCATCATCTGGTAGAAGGACTCGTGGTTTGGATAAAGGCGCAATCCCCAGTCCATTTCTGTATATTCATGCCATTCGCGGATGTGGCCCCATTCATTACCCATGAAGAGGAGTTTTTTACCAGGATGGGCATAGTAGAAGCTGTAGTAAACACGGGCCAGGTGGAATTTATCTTCAAAATCCCCGTTCATCTTATTAATGATAGAGTGTTTCCCATGGACAACCTCGTCGTGGGACAGGGGTAGGAGGTAGTGCTCGTTTTGATTGTAATACATGCCAAAGGTGATTTCCTTGGAATGGTATTTACGATAAACAGACGGACGCTCGACAAATTTCAGGGTATCATTCATCCAGCCCAAGTCCCATTTGAGGTCAAAGCCAATACCGCCGTCTTCCAGTGCATGGGTGACTTTTGGATAGCTTGAGGAATCCTCGGCAATCATGAGAACGCCCTTGTAATCGGTGTGAACCATGGCATTGACCCGCTTGATAAAGTCAATTGCGGCATGGTTGATTTTGTCCTCTTCGGTTTCTCCGCGCCAATAGAGGAGGTAGGAAAGGGCATCGACCCGAATGCCGTCAAAATGGAAGTTGTCTAGCCAGTATTTAAGGTTAGAGAGGAGGAAGGACCGCGTAATGCCCTTGCCCAGGTCAAAGTTGGCCGTACCCCACTGTCTATTTTCACGGTCATTTTCATGGAAATACTCATAGAGCCAGGATCCGTCAAACTGATAGAGACCATGGGCATCCTTACAGAAGTGGAGGGGAACCCAGTCCAAAATAACCCCAATCCCAGCCTGGTGACACTGGTCTACCAGGTATTTTAATTCATCAGGCTTGCCATAGCGGCTGGTCGGACTGTAATAGCCAGTGACCTGATAGCCCCAAGAGGCATCCAGAGGATGCTCGGTGATGGGCATCAGCTCGATGTGGGTGAATTTGTTTTCCTTGACATAGTCAATCAAGAGAAGGGCGATTTCCTTATAGGAATAGAAGGATTCAAGCGGGGCGCCAGCCTGGTTTTGATTGACAACCTTTTGTTTCCAAGAACCCAGATGAACCTCGTAAATAGACACAGGTTCTTCCTTGAAATCGTAAGAAACCCGGTCATACATCCAGATATCGTCCTTAAACTTGTAGCGACTGTTATAGGTCGTGGAGGCAGTATTGGGCCGGACCTGGCTGAAAAAGGCATAGGGGTCTGCCTTATAAATTTCCCGACCGTCATGGCTGATAATCAGGTACTTGTAGTCTTCCAGTGATTTCAAATCAGGCACATAGAGCTCAAAGACCCCGTCAATTTCCCGATTCATGGGATGACTGCGATCCCAGTTATTGAAATCACCAACTAAAAAGATTTCTCTCGCATTTGGAGCATAGACACGAAATTGGGTGCCAAGAATTTTATTACGCTCCTTGATGATATGAGCCCCCATTTTCTCATAGAGTGTGGTGTGCTCACCGGAATTCATATAGTATAAATCCAAATCAGTAAATTCTGTCATAACAATCTCCCTTGTGGAAAAGGAGTGGACCTTGGTCGCACTCCCCTTCAGTTTGTTGTCAAATCTTACCTAGCCACTAATTTCACGGTAGAGCCAGATATATTTCTCAGCTGAAGAGGTCCAGCTGAAGTCTTCTTCCATGGCTTGCTTGACCATGGCATTCCAGTCTTCTGGTCGGTCGTAGTAGGTCTGTAGGGCCAGGTCATAGACCTGTTTCATACTGTAGGCATCACGGCCGCCGAAGCTAAAGCCAGTTCCTTGAGCTGTTTCGATGTGGTATGGCTTGACGGTGTCCACCAATCCCCCTGTTTCACGGACAAGTGGCAGGGTCCCATAGTGCATGGAAATCAGCTGGCTAATACCACAGGGCTCAAACATGGATGGCATGAGGAAGAGGTCACTTGCTGCATAAATTTGGTGGGCAAGCGGTTCATTGTAGCCACGGTAGAAGGCAAATTTTTCAGGATAGGCATGCTTGAAGTGGTTGAAGGCATTTTCAACGTCTGCTTCACCATTACCCAAGATGACAAATTGCACATGGGCTTGAAGAAGATGGCCGAGCACCTCAGTTAAGAGGTAGAAGCCTTTCTGCCATGTCAGGCGAGATACGATACCTACCATGATGACATTCTCGTCCTGCGGCAAGCCAAATTGAGCCTGGAGGGTAAGTTTATTGGCCTTTTTATCAGCAAGAGTAGCAAATGAATAATTTTTCACCAAGTATGGGTCTGTCTGGCTATCCCAGCTATCGTAATCGATGCCGTTGACAATGCCTGTCAAATCATACTTGCGCAGTTCCAAGACATGTTGCATATTCTCACCAAATTCTTCGGTAAGGATTTCTCTGGCGTAGGTATCAGAAACAGTCGTTACTTTGTCAGCGTAGAGTATACCTAGCTTCATAAAGCTGATACATTCGTCGTGGAAACGTGCAATACCATCCAGATAGTAGCTGTAGTCCATCCCCAGGGCAGACCAGAGGGCTTGCTTGTTGAAAATCCCTTGGAAAGCCAGGTTATGAATGGTAAAGACATGCTTGATATTACGGAATTCCTCCCGGTAGCTGTAGAAGGTCCGGCAGAGGAAGGGCATGACCGCCGCATGCCAGTCGTGGGAATGAATGACATCTGGGAAGAAGTTGAGAGCCTCAAGCAGACGGCAGGTCGCATGCTGGAAGAACCCAAACCGCATGGCGTCATCATCGTAGCCATAGAGCTCGTCACGCTCAAAGAAATCACGATGTTCGATGAAGTAGAAGGTCACACCATCGACGACCTGGCTGTAGACATTGGCCATGGACTGGATATCGCCTGCTCGCACATCGTAGCTGGATACATAATCAAAATCAGCATGGTTGTTGATGGCGATTTTCTTGTAAAGTGGCAGCACCACCCGAACATCCATCCCCTGTTTGACCAATTCTTTTGGCAGAGAGCCGATCACATCAGCCAAGCCGCCAGTTTTGATGAATGGAAGTCCCTCAGATGCTACAAAGAGTACAGATTTTTTTGTCATGTTTACTCCTAGATGATTTGATGTGCCTTGATATAGGCTGGATTACTTGCAGTTCCTTTAATATCCGTAGAATGAACAATCTTAGTCGCCTTATCGATAATGGCATTTTCAATAGTGACACCGTTGCGCACCGTTACACCATTTAAGATAATGGAGTTCTTAATGGTCACCCCGTCCTCGATAATGACATCCCGGTCAATAATAGAATTTTCAACCTGACCATTGATATTGGCACCGTTGGCAATCAGGCATCGTTTGACATCTGCCAGTGGTCCGTAAAGAGTAGGAGATGAATCGCTGGTCTGGGTATGGATAGGCCAATCATTTTTGAAGAGCAATTTGCGCGTGTCACGCTGCAAGAGGTCCAGCTGGGTATTGAAATAGCTATCAATGCTGTTGATGCAGGCAACGAAGTCACGGTGGGCGTAGCCACGGATGACATACTGGTCAGCCACATCGCGCAGGATATCCTTGAGCCAGTAGAGCGAGGAAACCTTGTTGGCACGGCGGATGAGCTCGATAAAGGTGGTCCGCTTCATGATGTAGGCTTCAAGTGAAACAGGACGATTCTTGTATTTACCGTGGTTTTCTTCAAAGGCCACGACCCGCTTGTCATCATCGAATTTCAAGGTTTGGCAGCCGATAAAATTCTCCTTGGCGTCCATAACATTTTTGTAGAGAACGGTGATGTCAGCTCCAGTTTCCTGATGCTCTGCCATGACCTTTGTGAAATCTTGGCTGTAGAGGAAGTAAGATGGCGCAATCAGCACATATTCCTTGGTCGAACTTTCAATGTAATGAAGGTTTTCTGAAAAGGTATTGATGTCATGCTGGTAAACAGAGTTGGGGTCGGTCACGCCGTTCAAGAGACGGAGCGAACCACGCTTACTGTTAATGTTGTAGTGCTTACCAGTTCCGACGTGCTGGATGGTTGAGCGCATTTTGGCAGGCATGTAGACCTGAAATTCCGTAATGCCAGAGTTGGACATATTGGACAGGACAAAGTCAATCAAGCGGTAGCGGCCAAGGAAACCAAAGGCTTGCACACCACGGTGGTCCATGACATTGCCGAAGTGCACATTATTCCCTTCAATATTTACAATTCCTAGAGTATTTCTTAACATAATCGACCTTTCTTACTTGTACACATTCTTATCAATCAAGAGGATATTGTCTGGTTCGCCAGCCAATTTGACACCGTCCGCAATCTTGACATTTTCAGCCACGATGACATAGTCCAATTCAACGCCCTCACCGATGATAGCACCAGGTAGGAGGACAGAATTTTTGACAACCGCATCGACATTAACTTGCACATCATTTGAGATAACAGAGTGCTCGATGGCACCATCAATAATGGCTCCCTTGTCGATATAGGCAGACTTGACAGAGGCAGTAGCACTGATAACTTGAGCAGGAGAGCCCTTGTCTTCAGAGTAGATTCTCCATGAACGGTCAGACAGGTCTAGCTCATCTGCATGGTCAATCAGGTCCATGTTAGATTCCCAGAGACTATTAACCGTACCCACGTCCTTCCAGTAGCCACGGAATGGGTGAGCAATCAGAGTGCGACCATCTGCCAGGTATTTTGGAATAATATCGTGGCCGAAGTCGTGTGATGAGGTTTCTGATTTGTCGTCTTCCAGGAGGTATTTCTTGAGTGTTTTCCATGTAAAAATATAGATACCCATTGAGGCAAGATTGCTCTTAGGGTTGGCCGGTTTTTCTTCAAATTCCTCGATGCGGTACTCATCATCCGTATTCATGATACCAAAGCGTGACGCTTCCTTGATAGGAACTTCGATAACTGCTATAGTCGCATCAGCCTTCTTGGAAATGTGGGTATCCAAGAGCTTGTCGTAGTTCATCTTGTAGATGTGGTCACCAGACAGGATGAGGACATACTCAGGCTCGTTCAAATCAATGAAGTCGATATTTTGAGTGATGGCGTCAGCCGTGCCCTTATAGAGACCAAAACCTTCGATTTTCTCACTTGGTGGCAGGACAAAAATACCAGAACCTTGGACATCCAACCCCCAACGCTGTGATTGGGCAACGTATGAGTTGAGCAAGACCGGTTCGTACTGGGTCAAGACACCGACAATATCGATACCAGAGTTGGCACAGTTACTGAGAGGGAAATCGATGATGCGGTATTTTCCACCGAAGGCAACGGCAGGTTTGGCCACCTTTTTTGTTAAACCTTCAAGACGGGTTCCCCGTCCACCTGCAAGAATCATAGCTAACATTTTATTTTGAGCCATCTCATCACTCCTTAAAATTTATTATAGAAGTATTATAGCATAAAGAACAAAAAAATGAAAGCGGTTCCCGTGATTTTGTTGAAATATTTCCAACATCACTTTCAACTGCTTTCATGATAGCATTATAACATATATTGATAGAAGAAATCTACTTAAATATGTCATTATTTTTTATCGAATTTTACTTCATCCAGGAGATAGGCAATGAATTTTTCCCCCATGTCGGATAGGACAGCTTTCTCATGTTTGATGTAGATGAGTTCGATTTCATCGTCATAATCCAGCGGGATGGAGACGATA
Source organism: Streptococcus sp. A22 (assembly GCF_043674215.1). Lineage (NCBI taxonomy): Bacteria > Bacillati > Bacillota > Bacilli > Lactobacillales > Streptococcaceae > Streptococcus > Streptococcus sp. A22. The sequence continues at coordinate 69,445 of NZ_JBIMJQ010000008.1, read as the reverse complement.
TTGTCCCCGTTTAGGTTGGAGTTCAAGATACCAGTCGCAACCGTATAGCCGTTTAGCCCAATCAGGAGATTGAAGAGGGTGGCCCTATCGGATACGACGATGGATTTCTTGTGGTGGACTTGGGAGAGAATTTCCTCGGCAAAGTAGAAGGAATTGTGAATCCCTTGTTCATAGCTGAGGTAGGGATAGTCGGCTAGGTCGTCCAGGCTAATACTTTTCTTTTGTGCCAGTGGATTGGTCTTGCTGACGAAAACATGAGGCTTGGCAGTGAAAAGATGCGTATGGGAGAGCCTGTGGTCATCCAGCAACTTGAGCAGGACTTCACGGTTGTAGTTATTAAGGAAGAGGACGCCGATTTCTGAGCGGAAATTATTGACGTCATCGATGATTTCCCAGGTCCGGGTTTCCCGCAGGAAGAGCTCGTAGTCTTCCATTTCAGTCTCCTTGAGCAGGGAGACAAAGGCATTGACCACAAAGGCGTAGTGCTGGGAGGATACGCTGAAGAGTTGGCGCTTGGCGTTGGGATTTTTATAGCGGTCTTCCAGCAGCTCGGTCTGCTCGACAATCTGGCGGGCATAGGATAGAAACTCAATCCCGTCCTTGGTCAGGGTAATGCCTTTGGGATTACGGAAAAAAATCTTGATATTGAGCTCTTTTTCCAGGTCGCGGATAGCATTGGACAGGCTTGGTTGGGTAATGAAAAGCTGTTTTGCAGCCTCGTTCATACTCCCTGTCTCTGCTATTTTTATAACATAATATAATTGTTGGATTCTCATAGCTCTATTGTATCATGAAATAGGAAAGAAATGAAGAAAAGTCCATTTTTGAGGGTGGGAAATCAGCGGAACTTATGAAATTATTGAATGCTTTTATTTTGTGTCTTCTTAGTTTTGAGAGTTTAAAAATTGTATCCTATTTACAAATATCAAACTAAAAACTTGTTGCAAAAATTATAATGAGGATATATACTTATATCAAGAGGTAGCGTTGCTTATGTTGGATGATAAAACAATAAAAATTTTATATGATATTGTGATAAAAGAAATACACCAAGTTCCATATTTGATAGAAAAATTTTCTTTGTCTCGGAGGCAATTTGCATATATTATTGAAAAAATTAATGCAGAATTCGCAAATGATGATGAGGAAAAATTGAAAATAGAAAATGATGTCATTTCTACTCCATTAGGTTTTCTTGATGCAAGACGTAAATATTTTAAGTCATATTTACATCAAGATTCCATGATTATTACTGGACAAAATAGGCAAGATTTACTGTTGTTTCTTTTGTGTCAAGGAAAAGATTATAACCCACTTGATGATGCTATGGAAATCATTGAAAGTAGTCGTTCGACTACTCTGAGTGAATTAAATATCCTAAAGGATAGACTAAGTAGAAGAAGTATTTTTATTCGATATAATCGTGACAGAGGATATTACATAGTTGGCGATGAGCAAGAAATTCGCTATCTAGTTATCGAAAAAATATTGCACCACGTCCATAGCGCAAATGGAGTGGATATAATTAGTTTTTTCTTTAAAAAACGTTCTACTGAGGATCATGGTGAGATAGAGAGGTTTATCCAGCAACTTTTAGAAAAGTATGATTTGCAGATTTTTGGTGATAGATTGAGAGAGCTTACAGTAGGATTCTCGATATTATTGCCTAGATTGCTAAAATTTGAAAATTTTCTATTAGACGATCGAGTTATTGATCAAAGTAGCAGTTCGTATAAATTTACTAGAGAATTATGTAGTAGTTATGGAATTTATCAATATAATAATATCAATTATGTGTATTATTGGGTAAAGGGACTTTCATCAACTTCAGATTTATCGAATAAGGAATCGAAAGTAATAGTACCACTTTTGACCAGTTTTCTCCGCTCATTTGAAGCTGTCTCAGGAGTGAGAGTTTCCACGGATAGTCCATTGTACATGACTTTATATCATCATTTTCAATCATCTTATTATAGGGTTATGTTCAAATTCCCTATTGTTAATCCACTTTTGGAAATGATTCAGGATGACTATTTTGGTCTGTACAATATCGTTGCTCTTTCTACAAATTTATCATCGGGTACTTATTTTAAACAAATTTCTAAAGATGAATTAGCTTTTTTAACAATACATCTGTTAGTTAGTTTCACAGAGTTGCAAAAAAACTCTTCTGTATATCGTAGGTGCCTAATAATTTGTCCGCATGGAGTAGGGACTTCGGCTTTTATTCAAAAAGAATTATCTAAGTTATTTAAAGGAATTGATTTTTACTTGCCAGGACAATTAGAAGAAGATGATTTATCCAAAATTGATTTTATTGTTTCAACAGTTTTAGATGAAACAATTGAAAAATATGATAAGCCGTATATCGTAGTAGATCCATATATGATTTATAAGCGTTCGAAAGATTTAGAAAAAAATATTGGTCAACTTATTCAACCAAAATCATGGGACGGTATCAATATCGAAGATATTTTGTCCATTGTGCGATCGCATGTTAGTTTAAATCAATTTCTAGATATTCAACAAAGTCTTATAAAGTATCAAATTCAAAGTGATGAAATGAATAAGGAAATGGAGGAGTTGCCATTGTTAAGTCAATTGATTACACCTAATCTGGTTACTTTACAAATTCAGGCCAGTGATTGGGAAAGTGCAGTTTATCAAACAGCATTGCCTTTAATAACTTACGGAAAAGTTACAGAATCCTATGTTAATGAGATGATTCAAACTGTAAAAGACTTGGGACCGTATGTAGTCATTACAAAATCTGTCGCTCTTCCACATGCTCGTCCTGAGGCGGGCGCAAAGGAATTAGCAATAAGTGTTGGAGTTTTACAATCACCAGTAAATTTTGGAAATCGTGAAAACGACCCAGTAAAATATGTATTCGGACTCAGTGCATTAGATAGTCATACACATTTAGAGGCAATGTCGGAATTGGTAGAATTACTAGAAGAAGACAAATTCTATCATCTATTGGATTCTGCTGGAACAGCAGAAGAAATAGTGGATTATATAAAAGAATATGAACAAAGGAGGGTATTATGAAAACAGCATTAATTGCATGTAGAACAGGAATGGGTTCTAGTATGATGTTAAAAATAAAAGTTGATCAGGTAGTACGTGCAAATAATTGGGATATTGAAATTATTCACGGGACCTTAGCAGATGTCAAAGGATTTAAGGGAGACATTCTTATTACTATGTCTGATGTTGCGGACGAATTGGCAAATGATTTTCCAAATATTGTAGGGATTGTTAATCTGATGAATAAGACAGAAATACAAGAAAAATTAGGAGCTATGTTAACCAAATTAGAATAACTTTTTTCATTATTTCTATCTTCCGCGAGATTTGAGCCTCTAAAATAATTATATAGAATTCAAGGAGTAAGAAAATGGAACTTTTAAGAATTATCGTTTTTGATTTATTGGCATCAGCCCCTATTTTAGTAGGGATAATAGCCTTGACTGGTTTAGTATTGCAGAAACAGTCAATGGATAAAGTTATTTCTGGTACTTTAAAAACAATTGTAGGTTTTCTTGTTTTTGGTGTCGGTGCTGGTGCGGCAGTCGTTGCATTGGATAGCTTTCAAGAATTGTTTGCGCAGGGCTTTGGGTTAAAAGGGGTGCTTCCGTTGGCTGAGGCTGTCACTGCGCTTGCTCAACAAAAGTTTGGATCAACGGTCTCTCTAGTAATGCTGATAGGTTTTATTGCTAATCTATTTGTTGCAAAATTCACACCTTTAAAATATATATTCTTGACAGGACAACACAACCTATACCTAGCAGCGCTCTTAACTATTATGTTTAAAGCTCTTGGTCTCAGTGATGGCATTGTAATTGTTCTTGGTGGGCTTATGTTAGGTGTTTGTGCAGCTCTATTTCCAGCTATCGCACAACCATATATGCGAAAAGTTACAGGAGATGATGAAATTGCAATGGGCCACTATGTTACCGTGGGTTATGCAATCTCAGGTTGGATTGGTTCTAAAGTTGGAAATCCTGAGGAGAGTACTGAAAAACTTAACCTCCCACAATGGTTAACTATGTTTAAGGATTATGTTGTAGGTGTCTCCATTACAATGGTATTCTTCTTTTACATCGCTTCGATTGCCGCAGGTAAGGAAGCAGTAGAATCGATTTCAGGAGGTGTCAGTTGGTTAGTCTTTCCATTGTTTCAAGGTCTTCAATTTTCAGCGGCCTTATATGCCATTATTACAGGTGTCCGCCTCTTCTTAGGTGAAATCGTTCAGGCATTTGTAGGGATTTCAGAAAAACTAATTCCAAATGCCAAACCGGCACTTGATTGCCCAGTTGTATTTACGTTTGCTCCTACTGCAACGATTATTGGCTTCCTAGCATCTTATGCAGGTGGTCTACTTACAATGATTATAATGGGTATGGTAGGTACTATCATAATTATTCCTGTAGCGGTCCCATACTTCTTTATAGGAGCTACAGCGGGTGTATTTGGTAATGCTACAGGCGGATGGAAAGGTTGTATTGCTGGTTCATTTGTTGTAGGCGTTCTTATTGCTGTAGGGCCAGCGCTTATTTACCCAATAATGGAGAATATTGGATTGACGGGTACCTCATTCCCCGAAACAGATTTTAACATCGTTGGATTATTGGTATATTATATTGGTCAATTTTTACAAAGCGTATTTTAATTGAATGAGGTGCTAGTATGAATATAAAAGAGTTATCTATTGCAACTATCAGAGGACTTGCTGTTGATAGTGTTGAGAACGCAAAAAATGGTCATATGGGGATGCCTCTAGGGGCAGCGACTGTTGGGTATAGTTTGTTTCACGATCATATGATATTTAATCCTAAGAATCCTAAATGGCTTAACCGAGATAGGTTTGTTTTGACATCGGGTCATGGTTCCATACTTTTGTATAGTTTGTTGCATTTGTCTGGTTATAATGTAAAAATTGATGATTTAAAACAATTTAGGCAATTAGGGAGCATCACACCTGGACATCCAGAATTTGGAGTGACAGAAGGTGTAGAGGCGACCACAGGTCCCCTAGGTCAAGGTTTTTCGATGGTAGTAGGCCTCGCTATTGGGGAAGCACATCTTGCTGAAAGATTTAACAAACCTAATTTTAATATCATAGACCACTATACTTACACAATTTGTGGCGACGGGGACTTGGAAGAAGGAGTTGCTCTCGAGGCAGCAGCTATTGCTGGTAATTTAGGACTAGGTAAATTAATAGTCTTATATGATGCCAATCAGATTACCTCCGATGGTCCGTTGGAACTATCAAGTCAAGAAAATATCGTGGAGAAATTTAAAGCGATGAACTGGCAGGTGCTAGTGGTTGAAGATGGTAACGATATTGTTTCGATTAATAATGCTATTGACATTGCTAAAACGGATGTAGATCGTCCTACATTAATAAAAGTTCATACTACAATTGGTTTTGGGTCATCGTTACAAGGAACGCATAAAATCCATAGCAACCCTGTTGGTGATAAAGAGGCAGCGATTATAAAGAAAAATATAGGCTTTGAATATGAGAATTTCGAGGTGCCAGAGGAGGTTTATAGCCATTTCAAGGAGAAAGAATTATTAGGTCAAGAGGCTGAAATCGAATGGAAGAATAAATTAAATAAATATAAAGAAAATTATACTCAAGAATACAGTGATTTAGTAAAAATAATTTCTGGTGACAGTAAAATTGACACAAGTACGGTTGTATTCAAGGGAACAGCTCTGGCAACTAGAGATGCTTCAGGAATATCGTTAAATACTTATTATAAACAATATCCAGCACTTGTTGGTGGCTCAGCTGATTTGGCTTCTTCAAATAAAACAACCATAAACGATTTTCCTTACATGTCGCATGAAACACACAGTGGTCCAAATATTCATTTCGGGGTACGTGAATTTGCAATGGCATCAATTGTAAATGGATTGACCTTATATGGTTTACGTGGATATTGCGGAACTTTCTTAGTATTTTCTGACTATATGCGTTCTGCAATTCGTCATGCTGCGTTAATGAAGGTACCAAGTATTTTTATAATGACACACGATAGTATGTACGTCGGACAAGATGGTCCAACCCATCAGCCAATCGAACACTTGATAAGTTTGAGAGCAATGCCTAATCTTGTTGTATATAGACCAGCTGATGCAAATGAGACAAAAGTAGCTTGGAAACTTGCACTTGAATCTAAAGAGACACCGTATCTCATTTCTTTAGGCAGACATAATGTACCTGTGCTCGCTCAAGTTGATGAAGAGTTGGCTGCAAAAGGTGGCTATATTTTAGAGAAAACTTCGGATGTACCTGATTTGGTTATTGTCGCAACGGGTTCTGAAGTGGCAACTGCCTTGGAAGTCTCTAAACAATTGGATGGCTATAATGTTAACGTTGTTTCACTTCCAAGTTGGGAGTTATTTGAGAAACAATCAAAAGAATATCAGGATACTGTATTACCACCAACTGTATCAAAACGTGTTTCAATTGAACTTGGTTCAACCTTGGGATGGGATAAATATGTCGGTAGCAAAGGATTGACGATTGGAGTCAATCAATTTGGAGAATCTGCGCCAGCTGATGCATTGTTGCAATCACTTGGATTTACAGTTGATGAAATAGCTACGAGAATCAAAAAGTATTTATCTGAATGATTAAGTGCTCATAGCTATTTGTTTACTGATATTTTGTCATAGGTTCCTCCTTATTTTTCAGGGAATAGTTTCTTTGGAAAATGAAAAAAATTGAGAATAGGCAGGTGTTTCATTTGATTCATCTGCCTGTTTATATGTAAAAAAATAAAGCAGTAATTTCTGAAAATATTCCTATACAATTCCCAATCCCCCTTCCTTGTCACGATTCCTGTTTTATGATAGACTGACAGATGAAAGAGGTGCTATATGAAGAAAAAACTATCCCTAATCGGCTTACTGGTTATTATCGTTCTGACGGTGGTCTTGTCTTTGGCTAACCAACAGGTTGTCAAGGTCAATTATATCTTTGGTTATTTCCGTCTGCCCTTGATTTTGGTCATTCTCGGCTCTGTATTTCTTGGCTTGGTCATCCAATATTTGCTTGGAATGTCAAAAAATATGGGCTTGAAGAGTGAGATTAAGAGTCTGAAAAAGCAGGCGCGTGAGCAGGCTGAGTTGGAAGAAGCGAGACTGGCCCAGGCAGCCGACAAATCGCTAGAAGGTTAGGAATTCATTCTTGCAATTTGAACCATATCTTGCTATGATTAGCAGTATCGTTTTAGAAAGAGGATAACAGATGTTTAATAAAGAATTGGGCCTCATGCTCTATGTGGATGATGTGGCGGCAGAAAAAAGTTTTTGGTCAGCGGCAGGTTTTGTCATTGAAAATGAAGCGGAGATGATGGGCTTTGAGACCTTTGATATGAAGTCTCATGCGGATGCGACGACTACGATTACGGTTTATGACAAGGAATTTATCGCTCAAGTATCGCCAGAGGTGTTGGACAATGTACCGAGCGTCTTGTTTGAAACATCCGATATTGCAGGCCTTCAGGAGCGCATCGCTGGTTTGACAGATACCTGCAGCCCAGTCAATGAACAGCCTTTCCCTAACTTTAACTTTGCCTGCCCAAGCGGGATTTATTTCGCAGTAAAGGGTGTATAATTTTAGAACCTGTATTCACAATTCGGCACCTGAGCTAAGGCAAGTTTCGTTCGTTTTTTCTCGAAATACAGTCAGTATTCCATTAAAAAACTTAAAGTACCTTACTTGTGAATCTAGTTTCTAACAAATCAGTGGTCGTTGATCACTGATTTTCATTTCTTTTCATAAGATATTGAAATCGTTTTCGTTTTTTGCTATAATAGGAGTAGAAAATATCGAGGAGGAAGTTCCATGTCCGTTAAAGATTTTATGACCCGTAAGGTTGTTTACATTTCACCAGATACAACGATCGCCCATGCTGCAGACATCATGCGTGAGCAGGATTTGCACCGCTTGCCGGTCATTGAAAATGATAAATTGGTCGGTTTGGTAACAGAAGGTACCATCGCAGAGGCTAGTCCGTCAAAGGCGACCAGCCTGTCTATCTACGAGATGAACTACCTGCTCAACAAGACCAAGGTCAAGGATGTCATGATTAAGGACGTCATCGCAGTTTCAGGCTATGCCAGCTTAGAGGATGCGGTCTACCTCATGTATAAAAACAAGGTCGGCATCCTGCCGGTTGTGGACAATGGTCAGCTCTACGGTGTCATCACAGACCGCGATATTTTTGCTGCCTTCCTCCACGTTTCAGGCTATGGAGAAGAGGGCGTGCGGGCTCGTTTCCTAGTTGAAAATAAGGCTGGTGAGCTTGCGAAGATTATCAAGATTATTTCTGACAAGGGCTACAATATCATTAGCACCGTTCAATTACAGACTAAAAAAGGCAATGTGGTCATCGAGGTTCAAATCGAAGGGCACATCGCTGTAGAGGAATTGGAGAACCTGTTTGCCACCTCTGGCATTTCCATTGACAGCATCCATGCAACCCAGGCCAAGGCCTTCTAAAAAGTTGGGGAAACCCGGCTTTTTTCTTTGGTAAATTTTTCATAGATGAGGAGGAATATGATATAATATAATGGAAAAATGAGGAAAACGTATGGGTAAAAAACGCTATAAAAAAGATGATGGTTGGGGCTCTATCCTTGCCCTGTTCATTGTCTTGGGGATTTTGATAAATTTTTGGTATATTATTTTGCCTCTGGGACTGGTTTATCTCTATGTGAAGAATCGTCCTGCGGTTCATCGGATGCTCAACCGTTCATCTATCCGGCGGTTGGAAAATCTGGTATGGTCCATTAGTGCGGGATTTTCCAAGCACCAGCAGCTCTTGGCTGAAAATGGGGAGGACAAGGCGGTTCTGCAATTGCGGGGACGCTTGCTGGCAGAACTCTTTGAGCTGGACCAAGTCTATCAAAAGGTTGGTAAGTACCTAGATACCTATAAGAGTAAGGAAGTTGTGGATACCCTCCAGCTCAAGTATCAGCTCAAACTTCCTGAAAAGTCAGCAGAGCCTGTCAAGGAGGCAGAGCCTTTCGTTCAAGCCAAGCAGGAGCTGACGGAGCAGGAGTGGATTGCGGACCTGACGCCGGAAATTCTTGAGACCTACTGCAATATCCAACGGGATCATCTAGTCATTTTAGAGAAATTAGAGGCGACAACGGATAAGAAGGAAGAGCTGACGGCCATTCATGAGGCCAATATGCAGCGTTTCCAGGATATTTTGCAGGGGTATATGAAAATTAAGCAGTCTCCCAAGGATTATTTCAATGCGGAAGAACGTTTGGCCCAGGCAAAATCTGCCATGGAGGCCTTTGATAGTGACTTGGATAATACCATTCGCCAGTTTAACGAAGCCGATATGCAGGATTTTGAAGTCAGCCTGCGTATGATGAAACGTGACAAGAAAGTAGAGGAATAAGATGTCAGGATTTAATTTTGATATAGATGCCATTGCCAGCAATGGCTTGAACCAGAAGGACAAGACAACGGAAATCATCCAGGCTACGCCCATTGGTGACAGTCAGAAAGTATCCTTCCTTGCACAATTGACACCTGAACAGCAGGCCGGAATCAAGGCCAAGGCACCGCAGTTGGTGGATAATTTTGTATCTAACCAGAACGCCCTCCTGGACTTTGGCAAGGAGGCGGTTGAGGAGGTCAATGCAACAGTTAACCACATCTTGAGTGAGCAGAAGAAGATTGAAATTCCGCAGGTGGATGAGCTTTTGGCCAATACCAACCGTGAACTTAACGGCTTTGTGGCCAAGTATAAGGACATTTCAAGCACTGCTGAATTGGAGAAGAAACCTGGTTTCTTCCAGCGTCTTTTCAAGCAGACCAAGAACGACTTGCAGGAATTTTACTTCGATTCCCAGACCATCGAAAAGAAAATGGACACTATGGCAGCCAGCGTGGTCAAGCAGGAAGAAGTTCTCTCGCGCAATATCGTTTCTGCCGAGCTCTTGATTGAAAACAATACCAAGTCTATCGAGAATCTGGTCGGTGTCATTGCCTTTATCGAGGCGACAGGTCAAGAGGCTGCTCAGCGAGCAAGAGCAGAGCAGGAAAGACTGGCTAGCCTGGTTCCGACCACTGTTGACTATCAGGTAGCCTCTGAAAAGCTGGCGCGGATCACAGAAGTGGCCAATATTTTGGAGCAGCAGCATTCTGAATACCTGAGCCGTCTCTATGTGGCCTGGACAACGACACCGCAGATGCGGAATCTGGTCAAGGTATCGTCCGATATGAAACAGCGTTTGGGTATGCTCCGCCGCAATACCATTCCGACCATGAAGTTATCCATCGCCCAGTTAGGTATTTTGCAACAGTCCATAAAGTCCAGCCAGACGGCTGATGCCATCGTCAATGCCAATAATGCTGCTCTTCAGATGCTGGCAGATACGTCTAAGGAAGCCATTCCGATGATGGAACGCACAGCTCAAAATCCGACCCTGGCTGTTCAGTCGGTGACAAAATTGGCTGAAAGTCTGGTAGCCCAGAACAACGGAATCATCGCCGCTATTGATGAAGGGCGTCAGAAACGCCGTGAGTTGGAGGCGGCTATTATCCACTCAGCTGAGACCATCAACGATTCCGTCAAACTGCGTGACCAGAAGATTATTGCAGCCCTCCTTGATGAAGGCAAGCGGGCTCAATCTCAAGCAGAGCAACCAGTATCAGAATAACTTAAAACCTGCAGGTCAGCTGACTTGCAGGTTTTAAGCTGTTTATCACTCATAAAAATCCACTGAGTAGTCTAGTAAGTTATCTCCGTCATAGCGGAAACAGGCGGAGAAGAAGGGCTTGTTTTCTAAGAGCCATTCTTGGAAATGTCGATCGCCTTCCCAGGTGGGCTTGGATAGGACCTGGTCATAGGGAACCCACTCCAAATCTCCTTCGTTACAGTCGATTAGGTTGCCTTCAAACTCGGTAATCTTGAAGACATAGGTGTACCAATCCATATTGGGGGTGAAGTCAGGAAAGGTAATAATGCCTTTCAGAGCCAACTTGGTGGCCGTAAGGCCTGTCTCTTCCAAGACTTCACGGGTTGCGCAGGCCTGAGGGGTCTCACCGGCTTCTAATTTTCCGCCGACGCCAATCCACTTGCCGCGATGCACATCATTTTCTTTCTTGTTGCGGTGAAGTAATAAAAATTCCTTGCCATTGTCAATATAGCAAATCGTCGCTAACTGGACGGGTTTCTTGGTCATGTGGCGCTCTCCTTACAATTCTTTGTTTCATTATATCACAAAGGGGAGTAAGACTTTTCCTAGGAGCCTTTTTAGGGTATAATAAGAACATTAAACAAGGGGATGTATTATGTCAAAGCAAGAGAAAATTGAACAAACCATTTACCAATTGTTGGAATTATTGGGCGAGGACCCTAACCGTGAGGGACTACTGGATACGCCAAAGCGTGTGGCCAAGATGTACCAGGAGATGTTTTCTGGTCTCAATGAAGCCCCTAAGGATCAGTTTACGGCGGTCTTTTCGGAGGGGCATGAGGAAGTGGTCTTGGTCAAGGATATTCCCTTTCACTCCATGTGTGAGCATCATTTGGTGCCTTTTTATGGGGTGGCGCATGTGGCCTATCTACCAAGCAAGGGTCGTGTGACAGGCCTCAGCAAATTGGCGCGTGCGGTGGAAGTGGCTAGTCGCCGTCCACAATTGCAGGAGCGCTTGACTCACCAGGTAGCCCATGCCCTACAGGACGCCTTGGAGCCAGAAGGCGTCTACGTTATGGTGGAGGCGGAACATATGTGTATGAGTATGCGTGGTGTTCGCAAGCCAGGCAGCAAGACAGTGACCACAGTTGCTCTTGGAAAATACAAGGAAGATGCTGTTTTGCGTCGTGAATTGCTGTCCATGATTCACAGATAGGAGGAGCTATGTCGATTGACAACTTACACCAGCAAGTATCCATCATGGGCATTCTCAATGTCACGCCGGATTCTTTTTCTGACGGTGGAAAATTTAATGAAGTAGAGGCTGCCCTAGCGCAGGCTGAAGAGCTTTTGGCAGCAGGTGCCCAGGTCATCGATGTCGGTGGCGAGTCTACCCGACTGGGGGCGGAATTTGTTTCCCAAGAGGAGGAAATAGCCCGTGTGGTACCGATTATTCGTGCTATAAAGGAGCATTTTGACTGCCTGGTTTCTATCGACACCTATAAGACTGGGACAGCGCGTGCGGCTCTGGAGGCTGGTGCAGACATTCTCAATGATGTCTGGGCAGGTCTCTATGACGGAGAAATGCTGGCCCTGGCAGCGGAGTATCAGGTCCCCATTATCCTCATGCACAATCAAACAGAGGAAGTCTACGAGGATATTGTGCAAGAAGTGCGAGATTTTCTAGCGGAGCGGGCTCAGGCAGCCCTAGCAGCTGGTATTTTGGCTGACAAAATTTGGATGGATCCTGGGTTTGGATTTGCCAAAAATGCCCAGCACAATCTGGATCTTCTCCAAGGCTTGGAGAAGATCACTGGGCTTGGTTATCCAGTTCTTTTTGGGATTTCCCGTAAGCGGGTGGTTGACCATCTTTTGGGTGGCAATACCTTGGCAGCTGACCGGGATCAGGCAACGGCAGCCCTGTCTGCTTGGGCTATTTCCAAGGGCTGTAAAATGGTCCGAGTCCACAATGTCCAAGCCAATCGAGATCTGGTTACTGTCTGGGACCAATTAGTGAATGGGAGCAAGAATGGATAAGATTTCACTCAAACAATGCAAATTTTACGGCTACCACGGCGCCTTCAAGGAAGAGCAGACCCTGGGGCAAATTTTTACGGTGGACTGCGATTTGTTTCTGGATTTAACCGCTGCCTCATTGTCGGATAATTTGGAAGATACAGTTCATTATGGCCTTGTTTTCGAGGCTATGAAAAAAGTGGTCGAAGGTAAACCCTATATTCTGATTGAAAAAGTTGCAGGGCTGATTTGTCAGGAGATTTTTGACCAATTTCCCAAAGTAGAGAAGATCAAGCTGGCCATCCACAAGGAAAATCCGCCTATCGCTGGCCACTATGATTCAGTTGGTATTGAGTTGGAGCGTAAACGCCTATGAAACACACAGCTTATCTGAGCATTGGTGGCAATATGGGGGACCGTGAGGCCTATTTGCAGGCTGCCTTGGAGAGTTTGGATAATCATCCTGCCTGTCAGCTGGGAGCCGTATCGGCTCTTTATGAGACACCAGCTTGGGGCAAGACGGACCAGGCTGACTTTCTCAATCTAGCCTGTCGGGTCTTTACGGATTTGGAGCCTCTGGCATTTTTGGAAATCTGTCAAAAAATCGAACTGGACTTGGACCGTGTTCGTATTGAAAAATGGGGACAGAGGACCATTGACCTGGATATTATTTTCTGGGACCAGGAAATCATCCAGTCCGAACGGCTGACGGTGCCCCATCCCTATGCCCATGAGCGGGCCTTTGTCCTACAGCCTCTGGCTGATATTGCGGCTAATTATGTCCATCCAATCCTAGGGCAGACAGTGGCCCAGCTGCTGGCAAAGGTTCAAGGGAAAGAAGACATTCGACAGTATAGGTAAAAATTCAGAGGGAGCAATCCCTCTTTTCATTAAAGGAGAACTATGACAATTTTAGGAGTAGTAGGGGTATTTTTGGCGATTGTGGCCATTATTTATTGGACCACAAAGAATCTAAACGTGATGGTTGCGGCCCCCTTGGCGAGCTTGATCGTGGCTTTGACCAATCAAATGCCCATTTTAGAGACCATGTTGGGCAAGGAACAGTCTTATATGACTGGCCTGGCTGGTTTTTTAATCAATAACTTTGCGATTTTTATGCTTGGCTCCATACTGGCCAAGTATATGGAAGCAAGTGGTGCTACCCAGACCATTGCCAATAGTATTTTGCGAGTGGTTGGTAAGGAAAGTCCTTATAAGGTATTGCTGGCTATTGTCCTGATTGCCTCCTTGCTGACCTATGGGGGTGTCAGCCTTTTTGTGGTTATTTTCACCCTCTTGCCCCTGTCGAGACCGCTCTTTAAGGAGCTGAATATCAATTGGGAACTATTTCCAATTCCAGTTTTTTTAGGTGTCAGCACCCTGACCATGTCCAGTTTGCCAGGGACGCCGTCCATTCATAATGCGGTTCCAACCAAGGTTTTGGGGACGACTTTGACCGCCGCACCGCTCTTGAGCCTGGTTTCAAGCTTAATTTTAGTCGTTTTTGGTTTGACCTATATGCGGTTTGCCTTGAAGAAAAGTATGGCGAGAAATGAGGGGTATACTGAGCGTGATGAGGAAATTGTGACTACAGATAACGCAAATCTTCCTAATCTAGTTTTGGCAAGCCTGCCCATGTTGAGCTTGGTTGCAACTATTTACATTTTTCAGAAAACGCCTTATATCTTGGTTGTGGGGCTAACGGTGGCCATACTGGTGTCAGGTCTTCTCTTCCGTAAGAATCTGGTCAATCAGCAAACTCTCTTAAATGAAGGGACAACGGCATCTGTTCTACCTGCATTTGCGACTTCTAGCACAGTGGCTTTCGGAACGGTCTTGGCCATGTCCTCAGGCTTCTTGCTTATCCAAGACTGGATTGGACAGATTTCTGGTTCGCCCCTGATTAGTCTTTCGGTGTCGACTGCCCTAATTGGTGGTATCATTGGCTCTTCGTCTGGTGCGGTAGGGATTGCTGCCAGCAATTTCTTACCTGCCTACCTTGATTCGGGTATCGATCCCCAGGTCTTGCACAGGGTGACGGTTATTGCCTCGGCGGTGCTGACAGTTGTTCCCCAATCGGGAGTTATGATTACCTTCCATAACCTGGCCAAATTGAGCATGAAGCGGGGCTTGAAGCATTCCTTTATCGTAGTCAATATCGGTCATCTGCTGGCCCTGATTGCGGTTTTGATTTTGGCACAATTACTTTATTAGATAGACAAACAACCCTGTAGCTTGAGTTTCAGGGTCGTTTTGTGCGTCAGGCGATTTTGAACATGAGAAAACCACCAGCAATGCTGATGGCTCCTTGATTTACTTCTTTATTCAGCCCAGAATTTGGCTGCAATGTCTTGACCTTGTTTGATTTTCGCCCATTGTTGTGGGATAGCAAGCTCATTGCCAGAGTCACATGATGCAAAACCGCACTGATGTGACAGGTAGAGGCGTTCTTTTGGAATGATTTTGCTGGCCTCTTCGAGGAGTTTGTAAACACGCTCTTCATCGTCGAGTTCAGAAGTCTTACTTGAAAGCAGACCCAGAACAATTTCGACATCCGAATCTTTCAAGCTTTCCAAAGCTTTCAAATCACCGGCACGCTCATCATCCCATTCCAGGAAGAAACGGCTGTAACGCTGGTTTTTCAAGAATTTCTCAGCTATAGCCTCGTAAGTACCACCAGCTGCAGAGCGGCTTTCATAGTTACCACGGCAGTTGTGGGTCCAGACTGTCAAGCCAATTTCATGACCGTAGTCAGCCACGGCATTGTTGATAGCGATAAATTCATCTGCAAGAGCAGCCAAAGCTTCTGGGTCATCTTGCGGAAAGAATGGCACAGGATTTGATGGGTCGAAGAGTTCCCAGAGACAGTCGTCAAATTGAACAATCTGACCACCAGCAGCCTTATACTGGTCCAAGAATTCCTTGTAGGCAGCAATGAGGCCTTCTTTCAAGTCTTCACGGGTCTTGTAGACTTGATCTGGTCCAACCTGACCGTTGAAAATAATCAATTCATTGAAGGCATGAGCTGGTCCATAGATAGTCTGCTTGGTTGTCGTGTCCCCAGCCAATTCCTGTACTTGCTTGTAAATATCGATGAAGTGGTGATTTTTAGAAGAAAGTGGAGCGGTAATGCGAAGACCGATGTCCTTTCGAGTTTCATAAGGCTGGCCATCGTGGTCTTTAAATGGATAGCCGTGATCAGCAATGTAACGCTCGATACCCTCAAAGCCCCAGAGGAAGTCCAGGTGCCACATAGAGCGACCAAATTCGCCATCAGTCACGATGTCGAGACCATTTTCTTTTTGTTCCGCAACGATTTTCTCGATGAGTTCAGTTTCAGTCTCCTTGTAGCCGTCGAAGGCATCGTAAAATGGGTACTTGATGTCATCACGCGCTTCGATTTGGCGCTTGTATTCTCCAAGGGCTGAAGGGCGGAGGAGGGAGCCAACTAGTAGGAATCTTGATTGTGTCATGTTATATTTTCTCGCTTTCGTTTGGTATGTTTGTATTCTAACGCAAATTTTCCCATTTGAAAAATAGTTATTTAATGGGAAATGATATAGCTTAAAACTATAACCAGAAATAAAACAGAATAACTTTCTATCATTTGTCAAGTATGGTATAATCATAAATGCTGAAATCCGAACGTTAGAGAAAGGACAACTATCACGATATGAAAAAACAATCGCTATTTATGGTAGCTGGCATTATTATGCTGGGTGTGGTTATGCGGGCTCCCTTTACTGCCCTGCCTGCCATTTTGACGGACATTGCAGCTGGCTTGGGGGTACAAGTCAGCTCGCTGGGGGTTCTGACCTCTATTCCGCTGATTATGTTTGCCCTCTGCTCATCCTTGGCACCGCGCTTGGCTGGCAAGCTAGGCTTGGAAAAGTTGATGGCGCTGGTGCTCTTCATCATGACTATTGGCTCAGGAATGCGGGCCAGCGGTCTAGTGGGCTTGTTTGTAGGGACCGTTTTGCTGGGCGGGACCATTGCCTTTATCAATGTCCTGCTGCCAAGTATTGTGACAGCCAATTTTCCTAAGAAAATCGGGCTTTATACTACTATTTATGTGACCCTGATGGGGGTGGCTGGAACTACGGCCTCTATGGCGGCAGTACCTGTGGCTACGGCGACTTCATGGCAGACCTTTATCTATCTGGTCACGGCCGTAATCTTTTTGGCCCTCTTGATTTGGCTGCCAAATGTCCGCCACAATCATCGTTTTGAAAGTAATCAGGAGAAGTCATCTGTTCAATCCCTTTGGAAAAATAAGGCTGCACTTGCCTTTCTGATTTTCGGTGGGCTCCAGTCGGTGCTCTTCTATACAGAGATTACCTGGCTCCCAACCATTGCTCAGTCCATTGGCTTTAGCAAGGCTGAGGCTGGTTTCATGTCCGGCATGTACAATCTCATGGGCATTCCCATGTCTATGGTGACACCGGCTATTCTTTCTCGTCAGACCAAGGATGGGCGTAGGTGGATAATGTTAATCATCTCCGCTGTTTCTCTAGTAGGTCTCGCTCTCATGGCCTTAGCGCCTGTAAATCTTGCCATTTGGACTGCCATTCATTTGATTTTGAGCTTTACCAATGGTGCATTGTTCCCTTATATGATGCTGGGCTTTACCCTGAAAACCAGCAACCCACAGGCGACTGCCCAATTATCCGGTATGGTGCAGACGGGCGGCTATCTGATTGCTGCCTTTGGTCCAGGTCTCCTGGGCTATAGTTTTCCAGTATTTGGGTCATGGTTACCGCTGATTTTGGCACTAGCAGTGGTGACCCTGGTCATGATGTGGACCATTGTCTTGATTGAGAAGGAAGAGATTATTTTGTAGGAAAATGCTGAAGTCAACAGTCCGTTTTGGGCTGTTTTTATGTTGCTGCCAAAAGAAAAAAGCTGGACGTTTCATCCAACTTTTCCTTAACGTGACACGCGACGGCGTGCTGCTTTTTTACGATTTTCTTCAATGAAGGCTTCTTTCTTTTCTTCTGGTTCGATAATTGTTTTATGAACGGTGAAGATAGCACCTGCTGCCACAGCAACGGTAGAAAGAACGCCTGTCAAGAAACCTTTGCCAAAACCTTTAGCCATAGTGAATTCTCCTTTACTTGTGTTATAATAGATTTTAGCGAAAAAACAAAAAATTTTCAAGGAAAAAGATGAAAACTAAGGTAATTGTGGTCTTAGGACCGACAGCGGTGGGAAAAACAGCGCTGGGAATTGAGCTGGCCAAGCGCTATAAGGGCGAAATTATCAGCGGAGACAGCCAGCAGGTCTACCGCAAGCTGGATATTGGGACAGCCAAGGCCAGTCCAGAGGAGCAGGCGGCAGCAGTTCATCATTTGATTGATGTCCGGGATGTGACCGATGGTTATTCGGCTTATGAATTTGTAGCAGAAGCCAAGGCCCTGATTGCTGACATTAAAAGTCGTGGCAAGTTGCCTGTTATCGTTGGTGGTACGGGACTTTACATCCAAAGTCTGTTAGAAGGCTACCATCTGGGCGGGCAGGTTGACCAGGAGCAAGTTCTTACTTATCGGGCGGAACTCGACTGCTTGTCTGACGAGGATTTGGAAACAATGGCAGAGCAGGCAGGTTTGACGGTCGAGGGAAACAGCCGACGGAGAATGATTCGTGGGTTAGAGTTGAAAAAAATTGGCAAAAACTTAGAAAATACAGAGTCAGAATATGAGCCTCTTTACATCTGCCTGACAGATGACAGACAGGTTCTTTACGACCGCATCAATCAGCGAGTGGATAAGATGATGGAACAGGGTTTGCTGGAGGAAGTGAGATGGCTCTATGAGAACCACCCGACCGCTCAAGCGGCTATGGGCATCGGCTATAAGGAGTTTTTCCCCTATCTGGCTGGTGAGATTTCGCTGGAAGAGGCTATCGATAAGGTTAAGCAGAACAGTCGCCGCTTTGCCAAGCGCCAGTTGACTTGGTTCCGCAACCGCATGCCCGTAACCTTCTATGAAATCGGTCAGTCGACAGTCAAAGAGGCCATTTTTACCGCTGTGGAGGAATTTTTAGATGATTGAAACGCAAAAAGAACAAGAACGCGCCCTCCTGGTTGGAGTGGAATTACAGCAGACAGATAATTTTGACATGTCCATGGAAGAGTTGGCAAGTCTGGCTAAAACAGCTGGCGCTCTGGTCAAGGGGGTCTACACTCAAAAACGTGAAAAATACGACAGCAAGACCTTTGTCGGCTCAGGGAAATTGGATGAAATTGCCCAGATGGTCGAAGCTGACGAGATTGATACCGTCATTGTCAATAACCGACTGACGCCCCGTCAGAATGTCAATTTGGAGGAGATTCTGGGGGTTAAGGTCATCGACCGGATGCAGTTGATCTTGGATATTTTTGCCATGCGGGCGCGGAGCCACGAAGGAAAACTGCAGGTCCACCTGGCCCAGCTCAAGTATATGTTGCCTCGTTTGGTGGGTCAGGGGATTATGCTCAGCCGTCAGGCAGGGGGAATCGGCTCTCGTGGACCAGGTGAAAGCCAGTTGGAGCTTAACCGTCGAAGCATTCGCAACCAGATTCACGACATCGAACGCCAACTCAAAACGGTGGAGAAGAACCGAGCGACTGTCCGTGAACGCCGCTTGCAATCAGGTGTTTTCAAAATCGGCTTGATTGGCTATACCAATGCTGGCAAGTCCACCATTATGAATGCCATGACGGATAAGCGACAGTATGAGGCAGATGAACTTTTTGCCACACTTGATGCCACGACCAAGCAGATTAACTTGGCGGACAAGTTCAACGTGACCTTGACCGATACGGTTGGTTTCATTCAGGATCTGCCGACCGAGTTGATTTCTGCCTTCAAATCCACCTTGGAAGAGTCCATGAATGTGGACCTATTGCTCCATGTCATCGACGCCTCTGACCCTAATCATGCCGAGCAGGAGCAGGTGGTCTTGGACATTCTCAAGGACTTGGACATGTTGGACATTCCCCGTCTAGCTCTCTATAACAAGCTGGACAAGACCGATGACAGCTTTACCCCTAGTCAGTTTCCGCATGTCATGCTGTCCGCTAAGGATGAAAATGCCAAAGGTCATATCCAGATGATGGTCTTGGCTAAGATTAAGACCATGTTTGAACGGTTTGAGGTCAGGGTGCCACTTGCTGAATCTTATAAATTGCATGATTTAGCAACTCTTGCCCTGATTGAACATCGGACCTACGAAGAGGATGTGGAAGTGGTATCAGGCTATATCGCTTCCAGCAATAAATGGAAGTTGGAAGAATTTTATGACGGATTATCTTGATTTGGCAATCAAATACGGTGGCTTTACCAGTCTGGACAAGGTCTATCTGGCTGGAAAATTGGCAGGATTGACCGACCAGCAGAAATTGGATTTTATCACGCCACCGCCGTCGGTCATCAATGCCTATTTTGCGGAAATCTACCAGAAAAAAGGACCAGAAGAGGCGACGGACTACTATCTGACTTTATCTCAGCAGCTGAGCCTTTTTCCAAAAGAACCTAGCTTTGCGGAAGAAAAGCCCTTTGTCCGCTTGAATTTATCAGGCAAGGCTTTCGGTTTTGCCTATGTTGATGGGACTGGACTGGCGCAGGTCTTTGCCGAGCAGGACGTTGAGGTTGCAGAGAATTTGCTGTTTGAGATTGCGCAAATTTTCCCTCACTATGTAGTCTTTGAGCAAGCAGGCAAGGTGTGGATGAAAGGCAATGATTTTGATGAGACTATCTTGGTGGCAGAAGAGACAGAATTTCTTCTGACGGATGTGGCTGTTAGTGACCAATTTGTCAAAATAAGTGGTCTCAATCAAGAAGAAGTCCTGCAAGCGGCAGAAAAGTATGACGGTCAACGGTATGTTGCTTGGTCGGGTCGCTCTGCAATTTTATATATAAAACATTAGAAAGTAAACAATGCAAATTCAATTTTTAGGTACGGGGGCGGGTCAGCCCTCCAAGGCAAGAAACGTGTCCAGCTTGGCCTTGAAACTCTTGGACGAAATCAATGAGGTCTGGCTCTTTGATTGTGGCGAAGGAACGCAAAATCAAATCCTTGAAACAACCATTCGTCCGCGCAAGGTGGCTAAGATTTTCATTACTCACCTGCATGGCGATCATATTTTTGGTTTGCCCGGGTTCTTGTCCAGCCGTTCTTTCCAGTCTAGTGAGGAGCAGACGGATATTGAAATTTATGGTCCGACGGGCATTCGTTCCTTTGTCTTGGCCAGTCTGAAAGTGTCAGGTTCCCGCTTGCCTTACCGCATTCATTTTCATGAGTTTGACGTAGAGACAGTTGGCAAGGTTCTTGAGACGGACAAATTTACGGTATTCGCAGACAAGCTGGATCACACGGTGCCATGTGTCGGCTACCGCGTCATGCAAAAAGATTTGGAGGGAACGCTGGATGCGGATGCTCTCCGTGCGGCCGGTGTACCCTTTGGTCCCCTCTTTGGAAAAATCAAAAATGGCGAGAATGTTACCCTAGAGGACGGTCGTGAAATCATTGCCAGTGATTATCTATCGCCACCACGTCCGGGTAAGGTTGTGACAATCTTGGGAGACACACGCAAATGCCATACCAGTGTGCGACTTGCGGTCAATGCGGATGTCTTGGTCCATGAGGCGACCTATGGTAAGGGCGATGAAAAGATGGCGCGTCGGCATGGACATTCAACCAATATGGAGGCGGCAGAAGTGGCGCGTGAGGCGGGAGCCAAGCGACTTTTGCTCAATCATATCAGTCCGCGTTTCTTGGCCAAGGATGTTAGTCAGCTACGACGCGATGCTAAGACCATTTTTGAAGAAGTTCATGTGGTCAAGGACTTGGAGGAAATTGAACTATGAGAACCATTTTGATAACAGGTGCTTCTGGCGGTTTGGTGCAGGAGATGGTACCTTTGCTCAAAGATGATTTCTTGATTTTGTTGGGGCGAGATGTGGCGAAAATTGAGCAGCTCTATACTTACCATGAAAAAAAGGCTGTCTTTGATGTAGACATCCGAGATGAAGTAGCTCTGACGGCATTTTTTGAGCAGGTCGATAGCCAGTTTAGTCAGGTGGATATCTTGGTCAATAACGCTGGCTATGCAATTTATGATGATTTTGAGAATTTCTCTAGCCAGCAGGTGCAGGCCATGTTTGATATCAATACCTTTGCCCTGATGACCATGTGCCGTTTAGTAGGTAAACGAATGAAGGCAAGACGGAGCGGGCAGATTATCAATATCATTTCCATGTCAGGCTTGATTGCTTCAAGCAAGTCATCCGTTTATTCGGCGACCAAGTTTGCAGCTATGGGTTTTTCAAATACCATTCGCTTGGAATTAGCCCAGTATGGTGTGACAGTTACTACGGTTAATCCAGGTCCTATTGCGACTGGCTTTTTCGACCAAGCAGATCCAGACGGTACTTATCAAGAAAGTGTCAAGGCTTTCTTGCTGCAACCAGACTATGTTGCCAAGAAGATTGTGGCGGCTATGGACAAGAAGAAGCGGGATATCAACCTTCCTTGGTCACTAGCAGCTGCTCATAAGCTATATACTCTTTTTCCGAGACTGGCTGATTATCTGGCCAGTACGGTCTTTAATTTGAAATAAAGAAAAGTGAACACATAATATGACCTAGATGGATTAATGCCATTCTAGGTTTTTTTGATCTAATCGGTTGACATTTTTTGACTACAAGTGTAAACTATAATTGTAAATCGATTACAAATGTAGACAGAAATAGGAGTTATCTTATGAACCATTCAAAAGAAAATAAGCAGGAACACCAGCATGCGATGCATTCTGAGGAAGTTGGTCAGATCCATCATGATTCCCACCAGCAGGAGCATTCCCATGAAGAGGGGGGGCACGCCAATAATCATTCTGACCATCACGAGCATCATGAAGGAGGCTCTGACATCAGTCACTATTCTCATGATGCTTACCATCATCACCATGACCATGACATGATGGAACACGGTGGGCACATGATGCACATGGGGGATATGAATACAAAGCTCAAGGTGGCAGTGGCAGTCATGATTCCCCTACTGGCCATTTCTCCAATTGCAGGTTTCACTCTCTTACGTTTTCCGGGTGTTGAACTTGTCCAGCTGATACTAGGTTCTATTATCTTCTTCTACTCAGGTACGCCTTTCTTTAACGGAGCGAGAGGGGAATTACGAGCTAAAAAACCTGCAATGATGACCTTGATTTCCATGGGGATTATTGTTTCCTATCTTTACTCCGTTTATGCAACAATTTTAGCACTATTGGGACAAGAAAGCATGAACTTTTGGTTTGAGTTGTCTACGCTGATTGTCATTATGCTGATTGGGCACATTATTGAAATGAAGGCGGTTATGGGAGCAGGGGATGCCCTGAAAGACTTGGCCTCTCTCATTCCGAAAAAAGCCCATCTCAAGGATGGGACAGATGTTGCGGTAGAGGACTTACAGATTGGGGATTTCCTCCTAGTCAAGGAAAATGAAAAAATTCCGGCTGACGGTAAGATTTTGAGTGTTGCTCATATTGATGAATCCATGATTACTGGGGAATCTCGAGCTGTCAAAAAAGAGGCGGGAGATAGGGTATTCGGTGGTTCGCTCAATCAAAACACGCCCTTTGAAATGGAAGTGACCAGTCTTGGTAGGGACAGCTTTTTGGCGCAGGTGACCGAAATGGTCCGTCAAGCGCAAAACCAGAAATCCAAGCTTGAAAATATGGCTGACCGCGTAGCCTCTTGGCTCTTCTATGCAGCTTTAATTGTGGGGATTTTGGCCTTTATTTATTGGACCATGACGGCTAATCTTGCTTTTGCCTTGATGATGGCAGTTTCTGTTTTTGTCATTGCCTGTCCGCATGCCCTTGGTCTAGCCATTCCCCTTGTTGTGGCGCGATTGACCACGATTTCTTCAAAAAATGGTCTTTTGGTTCAGAACCGAACAGCTCTTGAACAGGTTAACCAGATTCGGTTTGCCTTGATGGATAAGACCGGAACCTTGACCGACGGAAAATTTCAAGTTCGCCACAGTCAAGACTTGGTTCAGGGAGCAGATACGCTGGCCAAAATGGCAGCGTTAGAAGTTCTTTCAACCCACCCAATTGCCCTTTCGATTGTGGAGGCGGCAGGTCCACTTTTCTATCAAGCAGAACGGGTTGAGAATATCCCTGGTAGTGGGATTCGAGGCGTCTTGGATGGAAGGATTTATGAAATTATTTCCTACAAAGGTGTGCAGGAAATAGGTTTGTCAGTGGATCAGGACGTGATTGCACCTTATCTTGATTTGGGCCTTACTTTGAGTTTTTTGGTGGCTGATCGTGTAGTCTTGGGATTTGTAGCCTTGGGAGACCAGATAAAAGAAGATGCTAAAGATTTTGTAGAAGGCTTGAAAGCGCAGGGCATTAGTCCTGTGATGTTGACGGGAGATAACCCAGCTACTGCACAAAAAGTGGCCAGTCAGTTGGGCATAGAAGATTACCGAGCTGAACTTAAACCAGAGGATAAGGCGAAGCTGGTCAAGGACTATCAGGCGCGTGGGGCAGTTCTTTTCATCGGAGATGGGGTCAATGATTCGCCTGCTCTAGCGACGGCAGATTTAGGCTTTGCCATTGGCGCAGGAACTTCTGTTGCCATCCACTCTGCAGATGTAGTCTTGGTTCAATCCAATCCATCAGCGGTCTTGGATATGTTGAGCATTGCCAAGACAACCATCCGCAAAATGAGGCAAAATCTCTGGTTTGGGGCAGGTTACAACATCATCGCCATTCCTTTAGCTGCTGGAATCCTTTATCCAAGCATGGGTATTATGGTGGATCCTTTATTGGCGGCCGTGCTCATGAGTCTATCAACGGTTATTGTCGCTATCAATGCTATGGGTTTACGTTACAAAGGTGACAGAGAGTAGCTTGATACAGCCTGTTCTTAGTATACATTACATGAAGTCAATTTTCTTGACAGGCTTTGTGTAAGGGTTTACAATTTAAAGTATATAAGCTTCAGGAGGAAAAGTCATGCGAAAATATTTATTTCTTGTTTCCTGTTTGTTCCTCGTCTTTTTAGCAGCCTGTCAGGCAGAAAAAAGCCAAGAGGTGAATCTGGAACAGTACAAAACAGACTATGTTGGTGACAATAGCAAGGTCATTCAGTTAGCTGCTTTACAGGATTATCCTGAAGGTTATACTTATGACCATATCGAAATCCAATCAGACAAGGAACCCTATCAATTGACAGTATTTTTGAAGGTAGATAAAGCCTCTGACAAAGAGGCAGAGGAGCTCCAGTCAAACAGTCAGTCCCTATTTGACCTGATTGGCAATCTAGAGCAGGTGGCTTTTGTAGATGCGACCAGCCAAGAAGAAATTGCTCATTTTACTAGGAAAGATTGATCAGTTAAGCTGGTCAATTTTTTTATGAATTTTTTTCAATTTCTTTCTTGACAAGTTGCAGATGAAGTTCTATAATTATAACAATTCTAAATAAACTTTAGAATGATTAAAATTTGAGAGGTATATAAGATGACAACGAAAGATTTTGGTAAAGCACCATTTGTAACAAATATTGAAGACGCAACCTTGGAAAATACAAACTACCGGACAGCCCTTTGGACTGGGGAACTCTTGCAGGTGACCCTCATGTCGATTCCAGTTGGTGGGGATATTGGCGCGGAAGTGCATGCTGAAAATGATCAATTCTTGCGCGTGGAGCAAGGGAAGGGACGGGTTATCATGGGAACAGATGCGGACAACATTACCCTTGATACAGAAGTAGTTCCAGAATTTGCCATTTTAATTCCAAAAGATACCTACCACAATGTTATCAACATTGGCGATGAGGACTTGAAACTCTATTCTATCTATGGTCCTGCTCACCATGCGCATGGCACTATTCACGAGACTCAGGCTATTGCAATGGCTGCGGAAGAGGCAGAGGAGGCAGGTCACTAATGCCGATTTTTCAGCTAAATCAAGTCGGCTTAGTCCATGCGGACACGACCATTTTGGAGGATGTGACGCTCAGTATAGATGCTGGTCAGCGCCTGACCTTGGTTGGTCCGTCCGGGTCTGGTAAGAGTTCGATTTTAAAACTGCTGGCAGGGTTGACTTCTCCTAGTCAAGGACAAGTTCTCTACCAGTCTCAGGATTTGGCACAAATGGATATGCCTCTCTACCGCAGAGAGGTTTCCTATTGTTTCCAGCAGCCGGTTCTCTTTGGGCAAACGGTGCGGGATAACCTTGCCTTTCCCTTTAACATTCGTCAGCTGGATGTTGATGAAGAACGCGTGGTTCAAGCCCTTGCCAAGGTGGATTTACCAGCGACATTTTTAGACAAGAAAATCTCCGAATTGTCGGGCGGTGAAAAACAGCGCGTGGCCTTGGTCCGCAATCTTCTCTTTGAGCCCCAGGTGCTCTTACTGGACGAAGTGACGGCTGGATTAGACGCGACAAGCAAAGCCTTGGTGCATGACTTGATTGCCGATTACCACAAGGCAGGACACACCATTGTCGAAGTCACGCATGATGTGGAGGAAATAGCAGCAGCCAGCACCATTATCCAGGTAGAGAAGGGGAGAATTGTCCAATGAACCAAGTAAATGTAAGCAATCTTTCTCTGGCCTTGGTCTTTGGTCTGGTCTTGATTGCGCTTAGCATCAGCCAAAAGGAAAAACTGGGAATTACCAAAGACATTGTGATGGCTGTCTTGCGGACGGTGGTCCAACTCTTTCTGGTCGGCTATGTCTTGAAGTTTGTCTTTCAAGTATCTAATGGCTGGTTGAGCTTGGTCATGGTCCTAGTCATTCTCTACAATGCTAGTCGTCAGGCCAATAAGCGTAATCCTGTCGTCAACAAGTCCTTCTGGCATCCATTTTTTGCGCTTCTGATTTCCACTGGATTGACCTTGAGCATTTTGATTTGGTCGGGGGCTATTAAGTTCATTCCCTCGCAGGTCATTCCTATTTCTGGTATGCTAGCTAGCAATGCCATGTCGGCCATCGGTCTGTCCTATCGAGCCATGTACCGTCTCTTTACGGATAATCGCCAGCAGGTCTTGGAGAAATTGAGCTTGGGCGCGCCTGCCAAATTGGCTTCGCAGGACATTTTGCGCGAAAGTATCAGGACAGGAATGCAACCGACTATTGATTCAGCCAAGACGGTTGGTCTGGTCAGCCTGCCCGGCATGATGTCTGGTCTGATTTTTGCAGGTGTTGACCCTGTAGCTGCCATTCGTTACCAGATTATGGTCATGTTCATGCTCCTGTCGGCTACCAGTCTGGCCTCCGTTATCGCATCATACGCAGCCTACAAGTCTTATTTTACGGACAAGGTGCAATTGGAATTTGAATAAGAATAAACTGATCTTGAAAAAGGTCAGTTTTTTCTATATCTGCATGATAAATTATGATAAAATAGACTTACATTTACATTGCAAAGGAGACAGTATGACAATCAATTTTAGAGCAGAAGTAGACAAACGCAAGGATGAATTCATGACGGATTTATTCGACCTCTTGCGCATCAATTCAGAGCGCGACGATAGCCAAGCAGATGCCCAACACCCATTCGGACCGGGTCCTGTCCGTGCCTTGGATAAATTTCTAGAAATTGCTGAGCGTGACGGCTATCCGACCAAAAATGTTGACAATTATGCTGGACATTTTGAGTTCGGTGAAGGCGATGAGGTACTTGGTATCTTCGGGCATTTGGATGTAGTTCCTGCTGGTAGTGGCTGGAATACAGACCCCTACGAGCCACAAATCATCGATGGGAAGCTCTTTGCGCGCGGTTCGTCCGACGACAAGGGGCCGACTATGGCTTGCTACTACGGTTTGAAAATCATCAAAGAATTGGACTTGCCAATCTCTAAGAAAGTCCGCTTTATCGTAGGTACCGACGAAGAGTCGGGCTGGGCGGACATGGATTATTACTTCGCAAACGTTGGTCTCCCTCTGCCAGATTTCGGATTTTCTCCTGATGCCGAGTTCCCGATTATCAACGGTGAAAAGGGCAACATCACAGCTTATTTGCATTTTGCTGGGGAAAATAGCGGAGCTGCTCAGTTGCATAGCTTTACAGGCGGTCTTCGTGAGAACATGGTGCCTGAGTCCGCGACAGCAGTCATCTCTGGTCAGTTAGATAGTCTTGAGGATAAATTGGCAGCCTTCTCAGCGGAATACGGCGTGTCAGCTAGCGCGGATAATCTGTCTGACGGTCGTGTCCAAGTGACCGTCATCGGAAAATCAGCCCACGGTGCCCACCCAGAAAATGGGGTCAATGGGGCGACCTACTTGGCTAAATTCCTCAACCAGTTTGCCTTTGAAGGTGCAGCCAAGGCTTATTTGGAACTTGCCGGAGAAACTCTATTTGAGGACCACGATGCGAAAAAATTAGGCGTAGCTATCTACGACCAGCAAATGGGTGCCCTGTCCATGAACGCTGGTGTCTTCAAGTTTGATGCAGGCGCAGTAGACAACACCATTGCCCTCAATTTCCGCTATCCAAAAAACACCAGTCCTGAAGTCATCAAGGCTGGCTTGGAGAAATTTGAGGTAGAAAGTGTCAGCCTGTCAGCCCACGGTCACACACCGCATTATTGCCCGATTGACGACCCAATGGTAGCCATTCTCCTGTCTGTTTATGAGAAACACACAGGACTGAAAGGTCACGAGCAAGTCATCGGTGGCGGAACCTTTGGTCGCCTGCTAGAGCGTGGCGTTGCCTATGGAGCCATGTTCCCAGGATACACAGATACCATGCACCAGGCCAATGAATTTGCGGATATAGAAGACCTCTATCGTGCCGCGGCAATTTACGCAGAGGCCATTTATGAGTTGATTAAATAAGAGATGGAAAGACGGGATTTCCGTCTTTTTTAGGAGACACAATATGCAGCTATCCTCCATTCGTCGGGCTATTATGTCTGACCCTGCCAATCAAGTTTTTACACGTCAAGGGATTGAACCGCTCTTTCAGGCGCCTGAGACTGCTCGCATTCTGATTATCGGGCAGGCGCCGGGTTTGAAAACACAAGAAAAAGGTCGACTTTTTGATGATGCTAGTGGCGATAATCTTCGGAATTGGTTGGGGGTGGACCGAGAAACCTTTTATGACTCAGGTCTGTTTGCTATTCTTCCTATGGATTTTTATTATCCTGGTAAGGGTAAGACAGGTGACTTGCCACCGCGCAAGGACTTCGCTGACAAGTGGCATCCGCTCATCTTGCAACATTTGCCTCATATTGATATGACGCTTTTAATTGGGAGCTATGCTCAGGAAGCTATTTTTGGGAAATCCCAGAGGAACTTGACCGAAAGGGTCCGACATTTTGAGGATTATTTGCCCAGTTATTTTCCTCTGCCCCATCCTTCTCCTAGAAATAATATCTGGAAGGCCAAGCATCCCTGGTTCAAGGAACGTGTCTTACCCAGATTGCAGAGGGACATAAAAAATATTGTTCAACAGTACACAATATGATATAATTGTATATAGAAAATAGATGATTTCTTGTCTTTTTGTGCCGAAGGAGGTGTTGAGATGAGAAAGTATGTGGTATGGCTAGGCGGAATCTTGGTCAGTCTACTAGTTTTGCTGGCCTTATTTCCGCCAATTGTTAGAGCGGACCAGTTGCCAGATCGGCCGCTGGATACGACGGTAGTAGACCAACAAGGCTACCTATCAGCTGATACGATCGCCAGTATTGACCAAAAGAATCAAGAATGGGAGCGTACCGGTCAAAAATTGCAGGTGGGGGTCTATGTGACGGACCATCTGAATGATGACTTAGAAAGTTTTTCCAATGAGCTCTTTCGTCACTGGCAGGTGGGATTTTCTGGGACGGATAACGGGATTTTGCTGGTCATTGCCATAGATGACAGGCAGTTTCGGATAGAGACCTCGGACAATGCAGCCACCGTCATTATGGATATAGAGGCCAAAGATATTTTAGATTCCTCCAGGGAGTTTTTCCGCCAGGAGGACCATGATGCTGGTGTCACCTACATTGTCAATTCCATCGGCGACCGCTTTTACGGGACTGACCTGGGAGCCCAGCAGCTGGCTAGCTTAGAAAGTCAAGAAACTTATAGTGACGATGATGTCGGTTCATTTTTCATCCTCATTATTGTTCTGGTTATTATTTTTATCATTATTGATAAGTCCAGTCGTGGTGGCCGCGGAGGTGGTCCAGGTAGCCTACTTTGGATGTGGGGCGACGATTATCATTACCATCAACACCATCATTCTGACCATTCCTCATCTAGCTTTGGCGGCGGAGGTGGCTGGTCCGGTGGTGGAGGCGGCGGAGGCGGCGCCTCATCTGGTTGGTAGAAAAAGAAAGGAAATAGTATGAATAAAAAATGGTTAACCTTCCTCATCCCCCTAGTCGCTTTGCTATTTTTGGGAATAGGAGCAATCGGTCAGTACAATGGTCTGGTGGACAGCCACGCCGAAGTGGAGAACGCCCAGGCCAATGTCCAGACCCAGCTCCAGCGACGTTATGATCTGATTCCCAACGTTGTATCGGCCGTCAAGGGGGCCATGGAGCATGAGAAAGATATTTTTACAGCTATCGCGGATGCGCGTGCCAAGATTGGTTCCAGCCAGCAAGGTTCCGCAGAGTACAATCAGGCTCAGACTCAGCTAGATTCAGCAGTTTCTCGCCTTTTGGTAGTGGCGGAAAATTATCCACAAATCACAGCCAACCAGCAGGTATCGGACTTAATTACCGAGCTTGAAGGCACAGAAAATCGGATTTTAGTGGCCCGCAAGGATTATAATACGGTGGCAACAGCCTACAATAAAAAAATCAGGAAGTTCCCGACCTCTATCTACGCCAATCTTTTTGGCTATGAGAAAGTAGACCTCTTCCAAGCGACTAACGATGCTGCAACAACAGTACCAAGCGTTGATTTACAAGATAAAGAATAGAAGTGAAAAGGAACTCGAGCGAGTTCCTTTTTCTTAGGGGGTAAGCCAGACACCAGCTACATATTCAGATGGCAGGCTTGTCTGATTGAGAATTTCAGAATGTTTGAAATTATAAATGATGACTTGATTATCCTTTGTGAACAGTAATCGTTCTTGATCCAACAGTTGAATATGTTTGATTGGGCTGTCGCTATCAGATAAGTTAGGAAAGGCATGGTAGCTCTCTTCTTGAGTTTCTAAGTTATAGAGGGTGAAATGAGGATATTTGCTAATATAACTATCATGTTCAATCAATAGGAGATGCTTGTCTCCCAGATTGTGAATGGTAGAGGGATGCGGATGAGAGAGCTGGATTTTTCCGATTTCTTTTGTTTTAGGATCGAAGGTCTGCACATCATAAGAGGTTTCCTGTTGCCCATCACCATGATAATAGGTCAAAATCGGGTGATAGACAAGACTATTTTTCAGGATACCTTGGCGGACTTGATGACTAAGTGGTACCTCAATCTCGTCTACAATTTTCTCAGATTTCTTGTCAAAAATCAGATAGTAAGCACGGGTTTCTTCAGGTTTATCTATTACATACCTGTGACCGTACAGAACAAGCAAATCGCCAGAATCGGTCATGATGCTAGGCAGGGTAGAAAAATCTTCAGGCAGAGTAAGTTGTCCAGCCTCTTTGCCACTCGTATCAAACCAAGTCAGGTGCCTACCAGCCATATAGAGATGGTGCTCGTCGCTCCCTGCAATGTAATCATGAAACTTGGTGGCTTTCTGGGAAATCGTACCTGTTTCAAAATCCAGCGAAGTGACATTTTCTGCGTAGGATTTTGGGGCGCTGCTTGAGAGCATCAGATAACGATTTTGGAGCTTGTGGCTATTTCCTAGAGGGAAAACAATGCCTCCCATCTCTTGTCGATTCAAGAGCTTGAGGTCATTTCCTTCTAGTTGATAGGTCTCAATCTGATTAGGATAAATAATATACATTGAAGCTGAATCTTGGAGTTCAAACTTGGCATGACCAGAGGTTAATAGTTTCCAGCTGATGACACCTAGCACAAGGAGAAAAACGGTAGATAGCAGAATGATAATTTTTTTCATAGGAAGACCTCCTTTATGACATTATTATAACAAATATTTTGTAAAAAAAACAATCAAAACAAAAATGAAAAAGCAAGAATAAAAAAGAAAAATCCATGTAAATAATTTGCATTACATGAATAGGGATTACTTGCTTATTTGCCTGAATAAATGCCACTAGACTGCTGTTTAGTCAAGCATTTTTCTAGGATGAGCGTTGTGAAAGTGCCATGGAAGCCTTGCAGCTCTTCAGTAAGCACGATCTCCACACCTAAATTTCCTTACTTTCCAAGACAGAATTGACTAAAGAGCTGGGTGATGAGTTCGTCTGGAGCGGCATCGCCTGTGATTTCTCCCAATATTTGCCAACAGCGGGTCAGGTCAACCTGTAACAAGTCGACAGGCATGCCCATTTCCAGTCCGTCATTGACAGCTTGCAGGCTTTGGACGGCTTGTTCAATCAAGGAAATGTGGCGAGAATTGGAGAGGTAGGTGGCATCTTGCTCTACCAGACCAGCATTTTCAAAGAAGAGCTGGTTGATTTTTTCTTCAATCTGGTCGATGTTCTGGTTTTTTAAGACGGAAATGCGGATGACCTCCTCAGGCAGCTGGTCTGCTTCAATCTGTTCTTCCAAGTCGGTCTTGTTGAGCAGGACAATACGGTTGGCCAAATCGGAAATGGCTAGTAGGTTGCGATCTTGCTCAGTCAGGTGTTCGGATGCGTTGAGGACTAGCAGGATGAGGTCGGCCTCCTCAAGGGCTTTTTTGGAGCGTTCCACACCGATTTTTTCAACGATGTCATCTGTTTCACGGATACCAGCGGTATCAATCAGCTTGAGGGGGACGCCTTTGATGTTGACGTATTCTTCGATAACGTCGCGGGTTGTTCCTGCGATGTCTGTAACGATGGCTTTTTCCTCGCGGAGGAGGTTATTGAGCAGGCTGGATTTTCCCACATTGGGACGACCAATAATGGCGGTTGCGATGCCTTCACGCAGGATTTTTCCACGGCGGGCAGTGCGGAGGAGATTTTCTAGAAGAGCTTGGAACTGGAGGGTCTTCTCACGGACCAGCTCTGTCGTCGCCTCCTCCACGTCGTCGTACTCAGGGTAGTCGATGTTGACCTCGACCTGAGCCAGTGTGTTGAGAATCTCCTGGCGGGTGTCGTTGATGAGCTGGGAAAGGGAGCCGTCAAGCTGGCGTACGGCATTGTGCATGGCCTTGTCGGTCTTGGCGCGGATAACATCCATGACGGCTTCGGCCTGGGTCAAATCCACACGACCGTTGAGAAAGGCACGCTTGGTAAATTCACCCGGCTCAGCCATCCGAGCACCTTGGCGAATCAGGAGCTGGAGAATTTCGTTGGTAACGGCGATGCCTCCGTGGGTATTAATTTCAATGACATCTTCGCGCGTGAAGGTCTTTGGGGAACGCATGACACCCAGCATGACCTCGTCAAGCACTTGCCCTGTCGCAGGGTCAATAATGTGGCCGTAGTTGAGGCTGTGGCTAGGAACTGTTGCTAAGTCCTTTCCCTTGAAAACCTTGCTGGCAATGGCAAAAGCATCTGTGCCAGATAGGCGGACAATGCCGATAGCGCCCTCACCCAAGGGAGTCGATATGGCAGTAATGGTGTCAAATTCTTTGGTAATCATAATTTTTACTTTCTAAGAAATTGTATTCATAAGTAAGGTGAACTTATATAAAAGTGCCAAGCTCTGAATGCAGCTTCTAACATTTCCTATGTATCAGTTTATCATGGAAAGCAAAAAATCGCATGAAATTGGAACGTCTATCGGATTTCTAGTATAACATAAAATAGACAATGGCGATATACTGCAGGGCTGAGGCTAGGAGAATAAACAAGTGCCAAATCATGTGAAAATAGGGTCGTTTCTTGGCATAAAAGAGAGCACCGATTGAATAAGATAATCCCCCTGCCAACATGAGGAGCCCGAAAGTCAGATTGGTCTGTTGGAAAATGACCGGCAGGATAAAAATGATGAGCCAGCCCATAATCAGATAGAGTGCCAAACTAAATTTTTCATTGATTTCTTTGGCAAATATTTTGTAGAGAATGCCGAAAATCGTAATGCCCCACTGTAAGCTGATAATCAGATAGCCCAACCAACCACCGACTAAGGAGAGAGCAACAGGTGTATAGCTGCCCGCAATGGCGATGTAAATCATACTATGGTCAATCATCCGCAAAACATACTTATGGACCGAAGTATAGGGCATGGAATGATAGATAGAAGAAGAGAGGAACATCAGGAACAGACTGCTGACAAAAATGGACATTCCAACCACAGCAGTGATATTGTAATCCTTAAAGGCATGCACAGCGGTAATGGGCAGTAGAGCCAGCATCAGAAGGGCACCAATAGCATGCGTGACGCTGTTAGCGACTTCTTCGCCGAATGTTAGGGGAATACTGAGTTTCATTTTGTAATCCATGACTAGCCTCTTTCTAATTCTAAAGCCAGCTGATGCGTCTTGCGGTAGAGTTTCAAGGTCTGGCAAGCATAACGAATGATTTCAGGAGCTGTCTCCATCTCATTTTCATTCATACAATCCACAAAATAATTGTAGAGCCTATCTGAAGAGTAGTGGGACTGTAAGATATTCAGGGTCTGGCTGATTTCTTGGATGGAAAATACATTCTTCAAACAAGTCAGCGCAATCAGTCGAGCCAATTGGTGTTTCTGGTATTTCTTTTTGATAGGCTTTTCCAAATGCTTGTGTTTGACATAATTGTTCACCATAGATGCAGTCAGCCCCTTGTCCTCCTTAGACGGTGAAAACTGCGTAGCCTGATGGACATAGAGCAAGACCTGATCTAGATACAAATCAATCTCTGGCAAGTCTTCCCAATAGGGCAATTGATGATCGCTTTCGTTTTTGTTTAATCTAGTATACATAACTAGATTATATAATCATGAAAATAATTTGTCAATTGAAAAGATAAAAATTCCTCCAGAACCATCTAGTCTGGAGGGATAATCTAGTTTAAGATAGCGTTAGGTCGCACCATTTTATAGAGAGAATAGGCACCGTCTAAGTTCTTTACATCGAAACCATGTTGTTTTAACAAACGTTCAGCAATATAAGAACGGAGACCGCTATGACAGCTGACGATGTAGCGCTCATTTTTATCTAATTCATTCATTCGGTCACGGAGTTGATCGAGTGGAATATGTATATAATCTTTAAAATGACCTTTTCGCACTTCATTATGATTCCGGACATCCAATAAAATAGCACCATTTTCCAACTCTAGCTCCAATTGATGCCACTGGATATTCTCACTCAATCCTTCTGCGATATTGAGGGCTGCGTAGCCAATCATGTTGACCGGATCTTTAGCCGAGCCAAATGGAGGTGCGTAGGTCAACTCAAGTTCTGGTAAATCAAAAATTGTCAAACCAGCCTTAATAGCTGTCGCAATTACATCAATGCGTTTATCAACCCCTTTTTGGCCAACAGCCTGCGCCCCATAAATTTTGCCATCAACTGGTGAAAAAATCAACTTGAGGACAATATCGGTTGCACCCGGATAGTAACCGGCATGATCCTTGCCTGTTGTATGTACGACCGCATGGTTAAATCCAAGCGTCTGAACCGTCCGTTCGTTTAGACCGGTTGAGGCTGCGACTAGGTCAAATACTTTAACGATGGCTGTCCCGATAGACCCTTTATTGATACGTTTTAAACCAGCAATGACATCAGCAACCTGTCTACCTTGTCGATTGGCAGGAGAGGCTAGAGAAATCAAAGCGTCTTGCCCGGTTATCTCTTGCTTAACCACGATAGCATCACCTATCGCATAAATATTTGGTAGATTGGTCTGATAATTTTCATCAACCAAAATACCACCGCGAAGTCCCACTGCGATTCCTGCATCAGCAGCTAATGTTGAATCTGGCTGTACCCCGACAGATAAGATTATCAAGTCAGAAGAAATTGTTTCCCCATTTGCTAAAGATAATACTTGTCCATTGTGGCTGAAACCTGTTACAGACTGACCCGTGAGGACACGAATTCCTTTCGATATTAGTTCAGCCTCAATAAAGCTAGCCATTTCTTCATCCAAAGGCGGCAAGACATGAGGAGCTTGTTCAATCAGTGTGACGTCCATTCCCTTGAGTGCCAAATTTTCAGCCATTTCCAAACCAATAAAACCAGCACCGACGACAACTGCTTTCCCATTTTCTACTTTCTTCAGTTGTGTCATGATTTTTTCCAAATCAGGTACATTTCGCAAAGTAAACAAATTGGTTGCATTTTCTATACCCTCTAGGGTAGGAATAAAGGGCTTTGCCCCTGGCGATACAATCAATTTATCATAAGTTTCTTCGACCTGCCCATTTGGAGTTTGGACAGTGACCGTTTGTTTGTCAGGGTGGATGTTAATGACTTCGTGAAAAGGCCGAACATCCAGATTAAATCGCTCTTGTAAACTTTCTGGTGTTTGGAGTAATAGACTGCTTTGATCTGCAATTTCTCCAGAAACGTGATAGGGAAGTCCGCAATTAGCGAAGGAGACGTATGGACCTTTTTCAAATACGATAATTTCGGCATCCTCCATCAGACGACGGAGACGAGTAGCAGCGGACATTCCTCCCGCAACACCACCAATAATTAGAATTTTCATTTATTGACCTCCTTTGATAGGACCGTTCCAGGCATTCATTCCGCCACGAACATTCAGTGCATGGTATCCACTACTAGTCAAATACTCAGTAGCTCGTTGACTGCGCATGCCTGATTGACAAATGACGAGATACTGTTTCGTTTTATCGCCTTTGAAGTTTTCGAGTTGACTCAGTGGGCTATTGATTGCTTGTGCAATATGTCCAGAATTAAATTCATTGACTTCTCTGACATCCAATAATATAGTATTGGGTTCTTGTAAGGCTTGTGGCAGTTCTGCCACAGTAAGACTCTCAGAAGATGAAAAGATTCCTGATAAGATTTGTTTAAGCATGTGTCCTCCTCTTATATACCCTATAGGGTATTTTAAATATAACAAAGATGAGGATAACTTGTCAAGTTTTTGAATTGACTTTTTTACAAACAATCGGTACCATATAGAATATGAAGACAGATAAAAAAGATATGATGAATCGATTAAAACGCGCAGAAGGTCAACTTCGCGGTATTCAAAAAATGGTTGAAGAAGAACAAGAATGTATAGATATTGTAACGCAGCTTAGTGCAGTCCGATCCAGTATTAATAGCATGATGGGAATTGCCATTGCACAAAAAGTTCAATCCTGTATTGAACATCCTTCTGATGACCCAGAGGAGCAAGAGAGACGATTGCAAGAGGCAATCAAATTAATTATTAAAAAATAGGAACAATAGAATAATCTAACAATATTTCAGAGAATTTCTTAAGAATTTGTTAGTCTTAGAATAAAAAAGTTTCAAAATTTTCTATGAATTTCTTCGGAGATTTATTTTTTTTACGAACAAATCAGGTAGAGAGGTAATTAATATGAATAATTTTGATATTTTTAAGTTGAAAAAGGCTGGTCTGACCAATCTCAATATTCACAAAATCTTGGTTTACCAAGAGAAGTACGATAAAAAGCTATCCTTGCGCAACATGGCTGTCGTATCTGAATGCAAAAATCCCATTCTCTTCATGGAAAATTATAAAAATTTGGACATCAAGGCCTGCCGTGAGGAGTTTAATCGCTTTCCATCCTTTTCTATTTTGGATGACATTTATCCCTTGGCCCTCAAGGAAATTTACAATCCGCCAGTCTTGCTCTTTTACCAAGGAGACCTTGACTTGCTAGATAAACCAAAGTTGGGCGTTGTTGGTACGCGAAATGCCAGTAAAAACGGCATCCAGTCAGTCCAGAAGATTATTAAGGAACTTCAGAATCGCTATGTCATTGTCAGCGGCCTGGCGCGTGGAATTGACACGGCGGCCCATATCGCCAGCCTAAAAAATGGTGGACAGACCATTGCGGTCATCGGTACAGGCTTGGATGTGTCGTATCCCAAGGAAAATAAAGATTTGCAGTCCTATATAGGCAAGCATCATCTGGTCTTAACAGAGTACGGGCCTGGTGAACAGCCGCTCAAGTTTCATTTCCCAGAGCGTAATAGGATTATCGCTGGTTTGGTCGGCGGACTGGTGGTCTGCGAGGCAAAAATGCGGTCGGGTAGCCTGATTACTTGTGAGCGTGCCCTGGAAGAAGGGCGGGAAATATTTGCCATTCCAGGCTCCATTTTAGACGGAAAATCTGACGGATGTCATCATTTGATTCAAGAGGGCGCAAAGTGCGTCACATCGGGCTTGGACATCATTTCTGACTATCAATTTTAAAATAAGTTTTCCTATAGGAAAATAAAAATCTTGACACTAGCTGAAAAATAGTATATTCTTTGTGAGTTAAAAATATTTGTAAGGAATGAGAATGGCTACAAAAACAGTTAGTAAGAAAAAAACAGCGAACAAGAAAAATCTGGTTATCGTAGAGTCGCCTGCCAAGGCCAAGACCATTGAGAAATATCTTGGTAAAAATTACAAGGTAGTTGCATCGGTCGGACATATCCGTGATTTGAAAAAATCCAGCATGTCCATTGACTTTGACAATAACTACGCACCAGAATACATCAATATTCGTGGCAAAGGGCCGCTCATTAATTCTTTGAAAAAAGAGGCCAAGAATGCCAAACAAGTCTATCTGGCGAGTGACCCGGACCGGGAAGGAGAGGCGATTTCCTGGCATTTGGCCCACATTTTGGGCTTGGATGAGCAGGACAAAAACCGTGTGGTATTCAATGAAATCACCAAGGATGCGGTAAAAAATGCCTTCAAGGAGCCGCGTGCTATCAACCATGACTTGGTCGATGCCCAGCAGGCCCGTCGGGTCTTGGACCGTATCGTAGGGTATTCGATTTCGCCAATCTTATGGAAAAAGGTCAAGAAAGGCTTGTCGGCAGGGCGCGTGCAATCCGTTGCCCTCAAGCTCATCATTGACCGAGAAAATGAAATCAACAATTTCAAGCCGGAAGAATACTGGACCATTGACGCTACCTTCAAAAAAGGAACGAAAAAATTCCAGGCATCATTTTATGGAGTGGACGGCAAGAAAGTCAAAATCGAAAACAATGACCAAGTCAAGGAAGTCTTGGATAGGCTAAAGGGTGATGATTTCTTGGTGGAGCAAGTCGAACGCAAGGAGCGGAGACGCAATGCGCCATTACCGTACACCACTTCCACCATGCAAATGGATGCGGCCAATAAAATCAATTTCCGTACGCGGAAGACCATGATGATTGCCCAGCAGCTTTATGAAGGGGTCAGTCTTGGAACAGGCGGCACGCAGGGTCTTATTACCTACATGCGTACCGATTCGACGCGGATTAGTCCAGTGGCTCAGGAGCAGGCTGCTGCCTTTATCACAGAGCGGTTTGGTCAAAACTATTCTAAGCATGGCAGCAAGTTCAAAAATGCCAGTGGTGCCCAAGATGCCCACGAGGCTATTCGTCCGTCCAATGTCAATCTGACCCCAGAATCCATTGCCAAATATCTGGATAAGGACCAGCTCCGTCTTTATACACTGATTTGGAATCGTTTTGTAGCCAGCCAAATGGCTGCGGCTGTATTTGACACCATGAGCGTTCGTCTAGGGAAAAATGGTGTTCTCTTTGCGGCTAATGGTAGCCAAGTCAAGTTTGACGGTTATATGGCGGTTTACAACGACTCAGACAAGAATAAAATGTTGCCGGATATGGAGCAAGGTGATACGGTTACTCGGACCGCTACCAATCCTGAGCAGCACTTTACGCAGCCACCAGCTCGCTATTCTGAGGCGACACTAATCAAGACCTTGGAAGAAAATGGTGTTGGTCGTCCATCTACCTATGCACCGACCATTGAGACCATCCAAAAACGCTATTATGTTAAACTGGCTGCCAAGCGATTTGAGCCGACAGAGCTGGGCGAGATTGTCAATAAATTGATTGTTGAATTTTTCCCAGACATCGTCAACGTCAAATTTACAGCCGAAATGGAGCAGAAATTGGACGACGTTGAGGTTGGAAAAGAGCAGTGGCAGAAGATTATCGATAGCTTCTACCAGCCTTTCAAGATAGAGTTGACCAAGGCTGAGGAGCAAATGGAGAAAATCCAAATCAAGGATGAGCCTGCCGGATTTGACTGTGACGTTTGTGGTCATCCCATGGTCATCAAACTGGGGCGATTTGGTAAATTCTACGCATGTAGCAATTTCCCAGATTGCCGCAATACCAAGCAAATCACCAAGGAAATCGGCGTGACCTGTCCAGTCTGTCATCAGGGTCAGGTCATTGAGCGCAAGAGCAAACGCAATCGTCTTTTCTACGGATGTGACCGTTATCCAGAATGTGAATTTACATCTTGGGATAAGCCGGTCGGTCGTGCCTGTCCAAAATGTGACCATTATCTGGTTGAGAAGAAGGTTCGTGGTGGTGGCAAGCAAGTCGTCTGCCCGAACGGTGATTATGAAGAAGAAAAGATTAAGTAAACTTTTGTAGGAATCAAATGGATGAGCCTGTCGACTTGGTGGTGAAAAGCCTCAAGCCAAGTCTGCATTTTGGTCGTCTATTCAAAGATAAAGCAAAAATCCTGTAGTTTTGATGATATGCTCCCCATATAGTGGACAGTGAAAAAACAAAAATTTTCACTAGAAACTATAAGGGGAGTGTTATTATGTCCAAAAGAAGTCCAAAATCTGTATCTGAGAAACTAGAAATAGTTCTCATTCACTTGGAAGAAAGGAAATCACTTAGTTGGTTAACTAGAAACCAAGGCATTTCTAAAGACACCCTATCGAACTGGGTTCGGAAGTACAAAGAAGCTGGTGTTGAGAGGCTAGAGTAGAGTCGTCGCTGGACGAAATATAATAAGGAACTAAAGGAACAAGCTGTTTCCGACTATCTCAATGGCCAAGGAAGTTTAAGAAGTCTCAGTGAAAAGTACGATATTTCTGACCCTTATGTTCTCAGATCCTGGCTAAAAAGTTATACTAGTGGTAAAGAACTGAAAGCTACTAGTAAAGGAATGAGACGCATGAAACAAGGACGCAAGACAACATTTGACGAACGGGTTGAGATTGTGAATTCTACTCTTGCCCACGAGAAAGATTACCAAGGGGCTGTTGAGAAGTATGGTGTTTCCTACCAACAGGTCTATTCTTGAGTCAGAAAGTTCCAGAAGGAAGGTTCTAACGGTCTCCTAGATCGTCGTGGGAAAGGCCTGGAAAGCAAGCCTAATCTGACTCCAGAAGAAGAGTTACGCCTTAAAATCAAGCAACAGGAAGAGCGGATTAAGTATCTTGAAATGGAGAACGGCCTGCTAAAAATGGTAGAAGAAATCAAACGACGAAATCGACGGTAAGACTTGGTCGCCACTTGGAAACTTTTCAAACAATTAAAGAATATGCGGATGAGCATGAAGAGGCTTCTATCAGCCGCTTGTGCCGTATTCTAAAGATATCTCGCTCAGGCTACTACAAGTGGTTGCGTCATCAAGAAACTCCTTCTGAACAAGAAAATACAAGATTGATAGATGTCATAAAGGAAGTTCATAGCCAACATAATGGTATTGTCGCTTATGTGGTTGGTCAGTTTAGTGATAATGAGTTGGTGTTAGAGACGCTTCGTAAATCTCGAAAAGCTAATCCTGATGCGACACCATTGATTCACAGCGACCGAGGTTCGCAGTATACTTCGAAAGATTATTACTGTTTAACTACCCAGTATCAGATGACACGCTCTATGTCTCGTGTTGGTAAGTGTATTGACAATGTACCAATTGAGAGTATCTTTGGGCACTTTAAGACGGAGTGCTATGATTTGAAGAAATATAAGACTTTTGAGGAGCTAGTTTTAGATATTGATGCCTACATCTATTTTTACAATCATCAACGTTTTCAAGAGCATAACAATGGCCTTGCTCCTATTGAAATGAGGAACAAGGCCGTCGTCTAATCTTTTATTATTTCATTGTCCACTTGACAGGGAGCTGTTCATGAGAACCACAGGATTTTTCATTTTATTCAGGAGAATAAATTTGGACGAGTTGACCAATTGGTCTGATGTCGTCGTCCTCAGACAAGGGAATATCATCATAGTCGGGATTAAGGGATTCGAGATAGGTTCCCTTATTTTTTTTGACAAAATTTTCGCCGTTGACCGAAAAAATTCCTACAGTGTTGAGCTCGACTTGGTGAGAGAGACGGATAAAGAGATAGTCACCGCTGGCAATGTAGGGCGCCATTGAATCTCCGACCACCTCAGCAATAGCATCGTATTCCTGTGGAGCAGGAATAGTATCAGCAGAAAAAGTGACTAGGTTATCAAAGTCGCTGTCCTGCCAATAACCGCTACCAGCAGACACCTTGCCTTGGACAGGAAGTTGGACGGTTTCTAAGTAGTCAGACAGCTTGACAACCTCACCTGACGGTGCATCTGAATCTGCCATGGTAGCTACCTGCTCAAAGCCAAAGTGAATCCATTTATCACGGTAGTCACCTACCAATATTTGGTCTAGTTCTTGCACCTGATTTGACATTTTGTAATGGAATTGGGCAAATTGTCCAGGTGTCAGGGTCAGGGCAATATCCTGGTCCTGGTCCAATTGGGCAATCAGTTCATGCACTGGGATGCCCATCCCAATCGCAATCTTTTCCAGAGTTTCCATGGTTGGTAGAAGGGGCTTCTTAGTCTTTGGATGCTGATTTTTTTCCAGCATAGAAATGTAACCCTTTGTTAGGCCGGATTTTTCCGCAAATTTATCCATTGATAGTTTTTCGTTTGTCCGGTAGTTTTTTAAAATGTCACCTAGAATCATGGCTCTCCTCCTTGATTGTTTAACTTATTTTACCATATCTTGAATAAAATATCAAGTTTTATGTTTAATACGTTTGACAAAAATCAAAAATAATGGTAAGATGATGAAAACAGAAGGATTGGAGGATAGACAAATGGAAGTTCGGAGGACTGAGATTCAGTGGGAAACCTTGTATCGGGTGTGGGAGAATTATGCTGAGCATTTTGGACTAGATACGGGTGATGTGTGTGTTGACAGCTTGTCTGAGGGTACGGCTGGCCTCATGACCATGCGCTTGCTGGCTAAATACCAGGGGAATCCAGAGGTGAGGGCTGCGATTTGGTTAGCTTCCTTTTGCCGAGATGTAATGCAGGATTATTCCTATTTGTTAAATAGCAGAGCCTATCAGTTAGTCAATCAGATATATTTTCCTGCCTTTGATTTATTCAAAGAGGATGGGCTTGCCTGGAGCAGTCATCTGAGTCGCTTGCAGCCAAAATTATTTATATCTTATCGGATATTAGAAGGGCTTGATTTGACAAACTACCAGTCTATTGTGGAGTTGGCCATGTTGCAGGCCAGTTTAACCAATCAATTTTACAATCGTTCCCTGTTGAGTCGTGTATAAGGAGAAATCAAATGAAACATCAGACTGAGTACCAGTGGGTATTGAAAAGCATGGTTGAGTATGAGAGGCGCTATGGTATTACTATCTTGCAGGAGCTGTGGTCTATGGGAGTTCGAGATGGTGAGGAAGTCAGTCGTTTGGTAGATGGTGTCATGGAAGCAACTCGAACTAAGGAAATGGTTTTGGATGTATCAGCCCTGGTCGGGCAATTTCGCTTGCAGATTGAACGGATGCGCTATCTTTATCAGACCAATCTTGGGCAGGAGGAAAGATTGGCAAGCTAGTTGGATATGAAAAGCACCTGAGAGTGCGTCCTCAAGTGCCTTGTAGGTGAATCCTATTCTGCCAGGAATCTATTTTCTTTTCTGTCAAATTTGTGCCCGCAGTACCGACAGTAGTAGTAGGTTCGGTCAGCTTCGTAGAGGGTAGCAAACCAAGCTCCTCGACTACCATTCAATAGGTGGCCCATCATAGCTGCAGTTCGAGAGTAGCGCTTTCTAGCCGGCTTGTAGGCTTGAATAGATGTGGACGAACATTCTGGACATCGGCTGGGCAGGTGGTGCTTATCATCTTCTGTCGTCGGGTGGAGCCTCCTGTATATACTGTAGGCAATGATTAGGGTAATAAGTCCAATAGGACCAATGTATTCTAGGAGATTTTTCATGTATCTTAAAATGTCTTCCAGGATTAGATTTGGCTGGGTGGTCATTCTAAGTGCGCAACTGACTTAAATATTGGTCATACTTTTCTAGAGGCACTACACCTAAGAGGCAGAGTGTTCCAATTAAGATTCCACGAAGCAGTTGCTGCTGGTTGCCTTTGGACAGCCAAACAGTGACAAATGCCGCTAACAATAGCAGAAGAAGGAAGAGGAGTTTTCTCCAAGGCTTTGGTTGAAAAAATGTTGGAGATTTAGGAGTAGCTTTCTTAGAGAAACGGACACTGTAACGAATTAAGATTCCTAAACTAATTGAAATGGAAATATACAATGAGTAGGGCATTAAGTAGATGGCTATGAAACTGTGCACTAGAAAAAGGAATAGGAGCTGACTCCAAATAGGTATGGTTAGCAATAATTTTTTCATAGTTACCCGTCCTTCCACAATGATTGACCATCACATTTTGTGTAGAAATATGTCATAGTT
Organism: Streptococcus sp. A22; assembly: GCF_043674215.1. Classification (NCBI taxonomy): domain Bacteria; kingdom Bacillati; phylum Bacillota; class Bacilli; order Lactobacillales; family Streptococcaceae; genus Streptococcus; species Streptococcus sp. A22. Next base: position 25,145 of record NZ_JBIMJQ010000008.1, on the reverse strand, counting down.
TTCTATGATAGTGACATTGTTTAAGAGGGTTCAAGTATAAACAAGGCTGATAGGTTATCCAGTCTTGAAATTGACTATATCATTCTCCAGAATTATTAGTTATTTGCCTTTTTGGAGGCATGAAAATGTGGGTTTCACTAAGATAAGTATAGCAAAAATTTGCTTGTTTTTCAAGGGGAATCTGGTCGAATCTCCTTTGAGGATTTAGTATAAAACCATAAGAAATTGTTATAGGATTATATGTCGTTTACCAGACATTTTTTTAGATTTATGTTAATATAGATTTGGAAGAGGATGTTATGCAAAGATGATATTCTTTTGCAAAATATAGAAAGGGGGCAAAATATGAGCAATCGTAAAGAACAAGAGGAACTCAAGTACCTCGAATCTAAGAAAGTTCTATTAGAGGCCCAGCTAGAGAACCTTCGTGACCGTAAAGGTCAGGTGGGTAAAGAAATTTCTCTGGTCTCTTCCAAACTTAATTCAGTCAATCAGAGGATCCAGGCATTGAAAGGCCGAAGCGATTTGATTGTTTCGGAACATGCAATGCTGCGTTATTTGGAGCGAGTTGAGCAGCTTGATGTTGCTATCTTGAATCGAATAATAGCTGAAGACGAGGAATTACAGAGCGTTGTAAAAACCCTTGGAAATGGGATTTTCCCAGTCAAGGGTAGGGGATTTAAACTTGTCATAAAAGACAACGTAGTTGAAACAATTACCCTTGATGATTAGTTGACTGAAATAGGTATTACCCGATAATCCATGATTATTGGGTATTTTTTCTTGCTTCTTAGAATGATATAGTCTATAACTATAGCCTTGGATTAAAAATTTCTATTGGTCAAGCCTGTGAAAATAGAGTACAATGTTCAAAAAGAACAAAGGAGATCCCTTATGACTAGAGAATTTTCGTTTGAGACCTTGCAATTGCATGCGGGACAGGAAGTAGATGCGGCTTCAAAATCTCGTGCTGTACCAATCTATCAAACAACCTCTTATGTATTTGATGATGCCCAGGAGGCGGAAGACTTATTTGCTCTTCGCAAATTGGGAAATATCTATACTCGAATTACTAACCCTACAGTAGCAACCTTTGAGAATCGGATTGCAGCGCTAGAAGGTGGTGTTGGAGCTCTGGCTACTTCATCTGGTATGGCGGCTATCACCTATACTATATTAGCTTTGGCTCATGCCGGTAATCATATCGTAGCAGCAACAACTCTCTATGGTGGTACCTTTAATCTTTTCAAAGAAACTTTGCCACGCTATGGAATCACAACCACCTTTGTTGATATTGATGACTTCGAGGCAGTAGAAGCAGCGATTCAAGATAACACCAAACTAGTTTTTATTGAGACCTTGGGTAATCCGGTTATCAATGTTCCTGACCTTGAAAAATTGGCGGACATTGCACATAGAAATCAGATTCCACTGGTATCGGATAATACGTTTGCAACGCCATATCTCATCAATGTCTTCTCACATGGTGTAGATATTGCAGTACATTCAGCGACTAAATTTATCGGTGGACATGGTACAACAATTGGTGGTGTCATTGTTGACTCTGGTAAATTTGACTGGGCAGCATCTGGGAAGTTCCCGCAATTTGTTGAGGAAGATCCTAGCTATCACAATATCAGCTATACCCGTGATTTGGGTGCAGCAGCCTTCATTGTGGCGGTTCGTGTTCAATTGCTCCGTGACACGGGTGCAGCCCTAGCTCCATTCAACGCCTTCTTGTTGTTGCAAGGGTTAGAAACTCTTTCTCTTCGCGTTGAGCGTCATGTGTCCAATGCAGAAAAAGTCGTTGATTTCTTGCTCAATCATCCTAAGGTAGAATCCGTCAATTATCCTTCGCTGGACAATAGCCCTTACAAGGCACTGGCGGATAAGTATTTGCCAAAAGGAGTGGGGTCCATCTTCTCCTTCCAGGTAAAAGGCGGAGCCGAAGAAGCGCGTAAAGTCATTGATAGTTTGGAAATCTTCTCTAATTTGGCCAACGTTGCTGATGCTAAATCTTTGGTGGTCCACCCAGCTACTACCACACATGCTCAATTGCCAGAAGAAGCTCAGCTCGCAGCAGGTGTCACTCCAAATCAAATCCGTCTTTCAATTGGTCTCGAGAATGTAAATGACTTGATTGAAGACTTGAAGATAGCCCTAGACAGCTTATCATAAAATAGAATCGACTTGGACGATGGTTCAAGTCTTTTTTCGTAGCAAAATTCTGCCAAAATGCTTTTTTTTTGCTAGAATGAAGATAAGTAAATAATGTTAGGAGTGATCTCGTGGAACAATTTGATTTGTTGGTTATCGGATTTGGTAAGGCAGGTAAGACCCTGGCTGGGAAGATGGCCTCACTTGGTAAAAAGGTAGCTCTTGTCGAGGAAAATCCTGCCATGTTTGGTGGAACCTGTATCAATATTGGCTGTATCCCAACCAAGACCCTCTTGGTAGCAGCAGACAAGAACTGGACTTTTGACCAGGTCATGGAGCAAAAGGAAACTATCACAACTCGTCTGCGCAATAAGAACGAGATGGTGCTGAAAGGCAGCGGTACGACTCTTATCCAAGGTTCTGCGCGTTTTACGGCTGATAAGGTGGTTGAGGTTGTGGCTGGTGATGAGCGTTTGGAAGTGACAGCTGAGACTATTGTCATTAATACTGGCGCAACATCACGTGTCCTTCCAATTCCTGGTTTGACGGAAACTGCCCATGTCTACGATAGCACGGGCATCCAGAATCTGGAAACTCGTCCTGAAACCTTGGCAGTGATCGGCGGTGGCAACATCGGTCTGGAATTTGCAGTGCTTTACAATAAACTGGGCTCCAGCGTGACGGTATTTGAAGCTGGCTCTGCTATTCTTTCAAGAGATGAGGAAGGGGTGGCAACTATGGCCAAGGGCTACATGGAAGAGGCAGGCATCCGCTTTATGTTGGACGCAAAAATCGAGCAGGTAGCTAGCCAGGGCGAGCAAGTGGCTCTCACGGTCAACGGTGAAACCCAGGTCTTTGATGCGGTTCTCTATGCGACAGGGCGCGTGCCAAATACGGCTGATCTGGGCTTGGAAAATACGGCCATTGAGACCTTGCCAAATGGTGCTGTTAAGGTGGATGACTTCTGTGAAACCACGGTTCCCGGTGTCTATGCCGTGGGCGATGTCAATGGCGGTCCACAATTCACTTACACTTCGCTAGACGACTTCCGTATCGTCTTTGGCAAGTTGACTGGGACTGGGACTGGCACCTACAGCCTCAGTCAGCGCAAGTCAGTACCTACTAGCATCTTTATCGACCCAGTCCTTTCGCGTGTCGGTCTGACGGAGAAGGAGGCTCTGGTAGCAGGTTTTGAAGTGGTTGCCAATGAATTGCCAGTAGCCAATATGCCACGTGGCCATGTCAACAATGACCTTCGTGGTATCTTCAAGGTGGTCGTGGACAAGAAGACCAATCTGGTTCTTGGGGCAACGCTCTTTGGCCGCAATTCGGAAGAACTGATTAACCTGATTGCTATGGCCATTGACAACAAGATTCCATATACCTACTTCAAGACTCAAATCTTCACTCACCCAACTATGGCTGAGAACTTGAATGATGTTTTTAACTTCTAAGAACACAAACATTCAACCGTCCAAAGGGGCGGTTTTTCCATTTTCATGCTACAATAGTTCTATCAAACCTAGGAGGTTGTTTATGAAATTGAAACAGAAGTTGGCCTTGACTGCCGTTTTGGTACTTAGCCTGGTTAGCCTGTCTGCCTGTCAGTCGGTTTCCAATTGGTTCAAGAATGCCAAGGAAGAATGGATTGGTCTGGAAATGACAGTCCGCACTTTCGATGAAAATTCCCAGCTAATCGATGAAATGTCTGGTAAGTCCCTATCGATTTCGCGGAATCCTGACTTTGATTCTGTTGATGCCGAAGGCTTTTCCAATGCGGATTCGTCTGTTTTGAAAGTCACCCTCGGCAAGTACGAGATCGACCACGTAGGCTCATCGCTGATTGCAGCAGAAGAAGGGCTGGAGGACGTTTTTTCCAAGTTCCAGGACACAGTCGACATTGATGAGACGGGTCGAAATATTCCCCTGGTCAACCGCATGGTCAACCGCCTCAAAAACGAGTTTACTGGCAAGGAAAAAGTGGTCCTCATCCGCTCGCAGAACGGCACCCCTCTGGCTACCTATGCTGGTGATAAGGTCTCTCTCTATGCGTCCGATGCGCCCAAGACATCCGAGCTCCTCATTGACGGCAAGCGACTGATTATCTACCGCTGCGACTACACTATCTACGATCGTGAGCTTTTGGAGCAATAATGATTACCATTCGGAACGCAGAGATTGCAGATTCGGGAGCCCTGGTGGCCATCTACGCTCCCTATGTCGAGCAGACAGCCATTACCTTCGAGACCCAGGTGCCGACAGTCAGTGAGTTTGAGGCCCGTATCCGCAAGGTCCGAGAAAAATTTCCCTATCTTATCGCAGAAGAAGGGGGAAGGATTGTGGGCTATGCCTACGCAGGGACCTACTATGCTAGGGCAGCCTATGATTGGACAGTGGAATTATCCGTCTATCTGGACCAGTCTGCTAGAGGGAAGGGCATCGGAAGTTTGCTCTATGACCGCCTGGAGGAGGAGTTAATTGCTAGAGGATTTAAGAATTTCCTGGCCTGTATCGCCCTGCCCAATCCTGCTTCAATTGCCCTTCATGAAAAGCGGGGCTATGAGCAGGTGGCTCATTTCAAAAAAGTTGGCTATAAGTTTGACAAATGGCACGATATTATCTGGTTGCAGAAGAGTTTGGTCGAGGACAGTGAATGAAGATTGAGGAATTAGAAAAACGCCTGCGAGCAGTCGCGGACCCTAATCAGGTTCCAGCCATGGAGGCCTATATGAAGGACCATTTTCGATTTTTAGGTGTTCGGGCCCAGGTTCGCCGGCAGACAGCCAAGGAATTTTTTAAGGAATGTCAATCGGTGGGCCTTGACTGGGATTTTGTCCAAGCCTGTTGGAATCAGCCTTATCGGGAATTCCAGTATGTGGCTATTGACTACCTGGTGACCAAGAAATAGGACTTGCAGCTGGAGGATTTACCCAAGCTCAAAGAGTTGGCCCAGACCAAGTCCTGGTGGGATACGGTGGACGGTCTGGACAAGTTGGTTGGAAAGATTATCCTGGACCATCCAAAAGCTAGTCAGGTCATGCTGGATTGGAGTGTCCATGAGGATTTCTGGCTGAGACGATTGGCCATTGACCACCAGTTGTTGAGGAAGGACAAGACTGATACGGATTTGTTAGAAAAAATCCTGATAAACAATCTCAATCAGAAAGAATTTTTCATCAATAAGGCGATTGGTTGGGCTCTGCGGGATTATTCCAAGACGAATCCAGAATGGGTCAGGGCATTTATTGCTCAGCACAGAAGTCAGATGGCGGGTCTATCCATTCGCGAGGGGTCCAAGTATATCCAGAATGAATGCCTTGCATTTTTCTGAAAATCTGCTAAAATAATACCATGCGATGAGCCGAGTAGTGACTTTGTCACATTCGACGCTAGGGAGGTCTTCATGTAGAACCTATATTCACAGCTCGGCACATGTATCTAAGGCTAGTTTCTTGCTACTCATCGTTAGTTTTTTTAGAAATACAGTCAGTACTCCTTCAAAAACTGCCTTGATTATCAAAAAACTATCTCTTACCTAAATGTACCTTACTTGTGAATATAGGTTCTTAATTGAGACGCAGGAGCGGACCTTGGTTAGATGCTGTGAACCTTCTAACCTCATCGGAAACGATGCCCTTGCCCACCCTTGAGGTGGGCTTTTTTTGGTATAATGGAAAAAGAACCTGTATTCACAGTTCGGCACTTTTAGCTAAGGCTAGTTTTCTACTACTCATCGTTAGTTTATTAGAAATACAGTCAGTATTCCTTCAAAAAACGGTCCTAATTATCAAAAAACTATCTCTTACCTAAATGTACCTTACTTGTGAGTCCAGATTATAAAGAACAGTTCATAGACGCCAGAATTGTGTGAGGAAACCATGAAGTTATATTATTCAGACATCAGCAATGATATTACCAAGAAGTTGACCGCTTTAGCACTGGAAGAGTCCCATCGGGTTCAACGGGTATTTTACATTGCGCCCAACTCCTTGTCCTTTGAAAAGGAAAAAAAGGTCCTATCCTACCTGCCGAGAAAGGCTAGTTTATCAATCCTGGTGACCCGCTTTGCGCAAATGGCCCGTTATTTTATCTACCATGAAGAGAACAGCAAAAAAGCGTTGGATGATTTGGGCTTGTCCATGATGGTCTATCGAGTTTTAGCACAGTTTGAAGATGGTGATTTGCAGGTCTATGGCCGCTTGAAGAAGGACCCGGCATTTATTGAGCAGGTGGTCAATCTTTACAAGGAATTGCAAACCTCCAACATGCCCCTTTCTGCCTTGGAAAATCTGGAGACTTCTGCCAAGCAGGCAGATATTATCAAGATTTTGTCAGCCTTGCAGGACGTTCTCATGGACGAGGATTATGAAAATGAGACCAAGTTGGCGCAATTCAGATGGAAAGTAGAGTCAGGTCAATTGGATGACCAGCTCAGCCAGGTGGTCCTGATTGTGGACGGTTTTACGCGTTTTTCAGCTGAAGAGGAAGCCCTAATTGCCAGCCTTCATGGGCGTGTAGCGGAAATACACATTGCCAGCTATGCCAGCAAAAAAGCCTACCAGGAAACTCATCTTGAGGGGAATGTTTTTCAAGCCAGTGTTGAATTTCTCCGTCACTTGGCTTTTAGCTACCAGACCAAGCCCATTTTCATGGACGGAGTTGATCAAGGCAAGTTGACAAGGGATGATGGCGATGTTCCGAGGCCATCCCTTGCAAAACTCTCCAAAAATATTGAAAGCCAGTTTGATTATTCCAAACCTGCCTATGAGCTGACTGAAGAGGATTTGTCAGCTATTGAAATCTGGGAGGCTACCAATCAAAAGGAGGAGGTTGAAGCGGTTGCTCGTTCCATTCGTAAAAGATTGTTTGAGGGGACTCGCTATAAGGATATCCTAGTCCTGCTAGGTGATATGGATAGCTACCAACTTCAGATTGGCAAGATTTTTGATAAATATGAAATCCCCCACTATTTTGGCAGGGCTGAGGAAATGAGCCACCATCCGCTGGTGCATTTTGTGGAGTCCCTGGAGCGTCTAAAACGCTATAATTTTCGGGCGGAGGACCTGATTAACTTGCTGAAATCTGGTCTCTATGGCCAGCTGGAGCAGGGGCAACTGGACCGCTTCCACGCTTATATTACCTTTGCGGATCTCAAGGGCCAGGCTAAGTTTTCTCGTGATTTTACGGTCAATAGCAGAGCGAATTATGATTTGGAGGTTTTGAACCAGCTACGAGAGAGCATTATGGCACCTCTGACACAGTTTTTCAAGGCTCGTCCGCAGTCAGGCCAATCCCTTCTAGAAAAATTCATGGAGTTTGCCCGTCGCATCAACTTGGCTGAAAATATGGTTGCCTTGTCAGAGGGATTGAGCCAGCTGCAAATTGAAAAAGAGGAAGAGGTTTGGAAGGCTTTCTGCCATATTCTGGAAGTTTTTCAACACTTGTTTGCTAAGGAAACCCTGTCGGTCGAGGATTTCCTTTCCCTACTCAAGGCGGGTATGCAATCTAGTCATTACCGGACCGTCCCAGCAACGGTGGATGTAGTGTCTGTCAAGTCCTATGATTTGATTGAACCGCATACGGCCAAGTATGTCTATGCCCTGGGGTTGAGCCAGTCGAATTTCCCAAAAGTTGCCAAGAATACAGGTATTTTGACCGACGAGGAGAAGGCCAGGATGAATGAACGTTCGGACTCCCTATCCCAGTTCCACATTCCTAGTCGGGAAAATGGCAAGAAAAACCATGCTACCTTTATGTCCTTGCTGCATTCGGCGACTGAGCATCTGGTCTTATCAGCTCCGCAATTGTACAATGAAGGTCAGGAATTAGTCTCTCCTTATCTGAAGCTATTGACGGGCTTGGGTGTGAAATCCATTGAAAAAGGTCGGAGGAAGACCCTTCTGCCAACGGATGTCGGGCATTTTAATGGTCTCCTATCCCAAGTAATTAAGCTCAATCCTGAGGAATTGGCTACAGAAGAGGATACTGATATCAAGAACTTTTGGTCGGCGGCTGTCCGTTATCTTGATAAGAAGTTAAAGCAAAAGGGCGTTACCATTCCGACAATTTCCAGTCAATTGCGCAGTCAGAAGCTGGCCAAGAAAACTCTGGCAACCCTCTATCCAGTTGACCAGCCCTTGAGGTTGTCGGTGTCTAGTTTGACGGACTTCTACAAGAATGAATACCTCTTTTTCATTAAGCATGTCCTGCGTTTGAAGGAGCAGGATTCTATTCGACCGGATGCTCGTAGCCATGGGAATTTCCTCCATCGGATTTTTGAGCGCGTGACCATGGACCACAGCAGTGCCTTCTTCGATGAAAAGTTGGAGCAGGCCATTGCAGCAACCCGTCAGGAAAAGGATTTCCAGGCCCTATACGGTGAGAATGCCGATAGTCGTTATTCGGAGCAAATTTTGTTGGACGTAGCGCGTGCAAGTTCCCTCGTTTTAAGAGGCGATAATCCTGTGCGAGTCTTGGCCAATGAAGCAGTGTTTGGTCAGAACGAGCAAGCCCATTTAGAACTAGAAGGTGGTCGTAAGCTACAAATTATCGGTAAGATTGACCGCCTGGATCAGCTGCTATCAGACCAGGCTTTGGGTGTGGTTGACTACAAGTCCAGTGCCAATAGCTTTAAGATTGACAGATTTTACAATGGCCTTAGTCCCCAGCTCATTACCTATCTGTCGGCCATTAGTCAGATGAAGGATGCTGGGCAGACAGATAAGGTATTTGGGGCCATGTATCTGCATTTGCTGGATCCCATTGTCAAATTAGCCGATACTAAGGGGCAGGACCAGGTTCTTGCCGAAGCATACAAATCCTTGGTTTATAAGGGCTTATTTATCGAAGAGGAGAGCAATCGTCTCAGCCAGCTCTATCATAAGACTAAGTCCAGTCTTTATAGTCGCGAGGAATTAGGGCTTCTAATGGCCCATAATGAGAAATTGTATCGCCAGGCAGCCAGCCGCATTTTAGAGGGGAAATTTGCCATCAATCCCTATACAGAAGATGGACGTTCCGTTGCAGGTGACCAGCTCAAGGCCATTACCGGATTTGAAGCAGACCGGCATCTGAGCCAGGCTCGTGTCTTGGTCAAGGGTGGTAGGCGAGAAGACTGGTTAGAGCGAATGAAAGGAGGGAGCCAATCGTGAGCTTTCAAGCATTTTTAACCGAAGAAGAAATCAAAGAGATTCAGGCCCAGGAACTGGCTTCCGAAAAAGACCAGAAGCGAACTCCAGAGCAGATTGAGGCCATTTACAGCCATGGGCAGAATATTTTGGTGTCCGCATCAGCGGGCTCAGGAAAAACCTTTGTCATGGTCGAGCGGATTTTGGACAAGCTCAAACGGGGTGTCCATATCGACCAGCTCTTTATCTCCACCTTCACGGTCAAGGCGGCCGGTGAATTGAAGGAGCGGATTGAGAAAAGGCTCAACACGGAAATCAAAGAGACGGTGGATGAGGACATTCGCAGGCATTTGACGGCTCAATTGGCTGAATTGGGCAATGCGGATATCGGAACCATGGACTCTTTTACCCAGAAATTGGTCACGATTTATGGCTATGAGCTGGGCGTGGCGCCCAATTTCCGTATAATGACAGATAAGAATGAGCAGGATTTGCTGAAAAATGAAGTGTTCGGTGATCTCTTTGCAGATTATCTGTCTGGAAAAGATGGCAAGTCGTTTGAGCAATTGGTTCGGAATTTCTCCGGCAACCGCAAGGATAATAAGAATTTTCGGGAATTGGTCTACCAGATCTATGACTTTAGCCAGGCAACTAGCGCACCAGACAAGTGGCTGCGGCAAAATTTGCTCAAGGGCTATCAAGTTTATAAGGACTGGGAGAGCCTGCCTAGCTCTAGCCTAACAGGTTTGCTAGCAGCCATGCTTCAGGCTGCTGATGACTTGCAGGACTTGACTGATTTGCCGGATTACAAGCAAAAAACAGCCAAGGGAGAGGATACGGCGGCCTACAAGAAGCACCAATTGATTTTCCAAAGTCTGCGCGAATGGGCCCAGGAATTTGACAGGAATATGGATGCGGCCCGCCTGCTGGAATTGACTGGCAAATTAGTGGACATCCTCCCTTCGTCCAGCGATGTCACAGTGGCTGGGGTCAAGCACCCTATCTTTAAGCAGCTCAAATCCCACTTGCAGAATCTCCAGTTTTTAGAGACAATTTTTGCCTACCAGCCCCATGTCTTGCCACTTATGAGGATTTTGCAGGAATTTGTTTGCGATTTCTCTTATCAATATTTGCAGGCCAAGATGCAGGAAAATGCTTTTGAGTTTTCTGATATCAGCCATTTAGCCATCGGTATTTTAGAAAGCAATGCGCAGATTCGCCAGCATTTCCAAGAAAAGTACCATGAGGTCATGGTGGACGAGTATCAGGATAACAACCACACCCAGGAGCGGATGTTGGACCTCTTGTCAAATGGGCACAATCGCTTTATGGTGGGAGATATCAAGCAGTCCATCTACCGTTTCCGTCAGGCGGATCCTCAGATTTTCCAAGATAAGTTCGAGCTCTACCAGGCCAATCCAGAGGCTGGCAAACTGATCCTGCTCAAGGAAAATTTCCGTAGCCGGGTAGAGGTCATCGATGCGACCAATGCTATTTTCACGCGCCTCATGGACAAGGAAGTGGGGCAAATCAAGTATGATGAGACCCATAGCCTGGTTGCTGGTAGTGAGGAGCAAGGGAAACAAGAACTCATCCTGCCCAATAATGAGATGGAGTATTTGATTTACAATACGGATATATCTGACGAGGAGCAGGAGGAGCAATCCTTTACAGCTGGCGAGGTGGAGCTGGTGGCCAAGGAAATCATTCGCCTGCATAAGCAGGAAGGAGTAGCTTTTTCAAAGATTACGCTACTGGTGCCAAGTCGGACCCGCAACGATGCTATCTTGACCAGTTTTGAAAAGCATGGTATCCCCTTGGTAGCGGATGGTGGTATGGCTTCCTATCTCAAGTCGCTGGAGGTCATGGTCATGCTGGATACCCTGCGGACCATTAACCAGCCACTCAATGATTATGCCCTGGTAGCCCTGCTCAAATCCCCTATGTTCGCATTTGATGAGGACCAGTTGGCTCGTCTGGCTCTCCAGTCAGAGTCTGGATTTTTCTACGACAAGATTCAGCTGGCTCTATCGGGTCAATCGGAGAATGCAGACTTGATTGAGCAGGATTTACTGGAAAAAGTTCAGAAGTTTGATGCCGTCTTGTCAGACTGGAGAAAATTTGCCAAGCTTCATTCCATTCACGACCTGATTTGGAAGATTTTCAATGACCGCTTTTACTATGATTATGTGGGTGCTCTGCCCAATGGTCAGAAGCGGCAGGCCAATCTTTATGCCCTGGGCTTGCGGGCCAATCAGTTTGAAAAGACAGGATTTAAGGGCTTGTCACGCTTCATCAGCATGATTGATAAGGTCCTAGCCAGCGACAATGACCTGGCCGAGGTAGAAGTGGTTGTTCCCAAGGAGGCTGTCCAGCTCATGACGGTCCATAAGTCCAAGGGCTTGGAGTTCCAGTATGTCTTTCTCATGAATATGGACAAGAAGTTCAATACCATGGAAAGTCGGGCGCCTTATATTCTCAGTCGGGAAAATGGCCTGGGCATCCAGTTTATCGCAGATATGAAAGACCAGTTTGATACGCCGCTCCCGCATGTGCGCGTGCAAATGGACACCTTTCCCTATCAGATAAATAGCCAGGAGCTGAAAATTGCCAACCTATCGGAGCAAATGCGCTTGCTCTATGTAGCCATGACCCGTGCGGAGAAAAAACTCTATCTAGTGGGCAAGGGCAGTCAGGAAAAATTAGCTACTCGCTACGATGGCAAGCGTCAAGATGGCGTTCTTGCAAGGGCCAGCAGAGAGAGCATGACCTCTTTCCAAGACTGGGTGCTAGCCATTGAGGCGGCCTTTCCAGACCAAGACCTGCATTTCAAGAAGCGCTTTATAAAAGACACTGATTTGGTATTTACTGATGAGGATAAGTTGGAAATGCCTGACAAGCAGACCAATCCTGGGGGCAAAGACCAGCGACAGTCTAAAGCTATTTCAGATACTATCAAGCAACTAAAAGGTGTCGAAGAGCTCAATCAGCGCTACAAGCCAGCTATTGATTTGCCGACCTTGCGGACGCCAAGTCAGATTAAAAAACTCTATGAGCCGGTCTTATCTGATGAGGCCCTGGATGTGATTGAACCGAGACAGACAGAGCATTCCTTTAGCTTACCGAATTTCACTAAACACAAGCAGGTGACGGGTGCTGATATGGGGTCTGCCATCCATGAGCTCATGCAGGCTATTGATTTATCATGGCTGGTGACAGAGGATACGGTTAAAGAAGCTCTTGCCCGTGTGCAGGCTGATCAGGCTGTCAAGGACAGGATTGATACTCAGAAGATTTTGGACTTTTTTGATACAGATTTGGGACGGGAAATCTTGTCCAATACTGACAAGCTACACCGAGAGGCACCTTTTGCCAGTATCCAAAAAGATGCAACTTCTAAAGAGGAATTTGTCCTGCGTGGAATTATTGACGGCTACATCCTTTATGAGGACCATATCGTTCTGTTTGATTACAAGACCGATAAATACAAGCATCCGGAACAATTACGAGAACGTTACCGGCAACAAATGGCCCTCTACGCTGCCAGCTTGAGACAGGCCTATGCGATTGACCGAGTGGACTCATACTTAATTCTTTTGGGCGGAAATCAGATTGAGGTTTTGTCCCTCTGACACCTGTAAAATGGAGGTAATTTATGGAACGTACATTTTTCATTATTAAACCAGACGCTGTCCAGCATGGGCTGGTGGGGCAGATGATTTCCCGCATCGAGCACCGTGGCTTTACCATTTCTGATTTGAAAATGATGACGGCGACGGAAGACTTGATTGTCGCCCACTATGACCATTTGACGGACAAACCATTTTTCCCGCAATTGGTGGACTATATGACCAGTGGACCGCTGATTGCTGGTATCGGGTTATTTGTGATATTATTGATGATGAATTGGTTGTACTTGTGGTGACTGTTGGCTATCGTCGTGATGTTTACTAAGTTTGACAGCAGCAAAAACTCTTCTGGGGTTTTTGCTTTTTTTATTCCACATTTTTCGGTAAAATAAGGAAAAGTAAAAAAGGAGTAAACACATGGGTTTGTTTTCAGGTTTGATGGGCAATGCCTCGCAGATGAATAATGACAAGGTAGAGCAAGAGTTGGCAGATATCCTTTTGGATGCGGAACAGGTAGAAATGGCCTTTAGTTTGGTTCGCGACCTAATTGTCTTTACCGAGTATCGCTTGATTCTGGTGGACAAACAAGGAATGTCAGGTAAGAAGGTTTCCTACAAGTCCATTCCCTATCGTTCGATTTCACGATTTACGGTTGAAACCTCCGGTCATTTTGACCTAGATGCGGAGTTGAAAATATGGATTTCTTCAGCAGCAGAGCCAGCAGAGACTCTGCAATTTAAGAGCGACAAGTCCGTCATTGCTATTCAAAAGGCCTTGGCGTCTGCTGTTTTAGGTAAATAGATAAATGTAGAAAGTGATTTTTGGGTCACTTTCTATTTTTTTATAAAAAATTTAACATTTTCCAGATTTTTTGAGAAATTTTGCGAATTGATAGGTGAAGGGATATTTGGTAATGGTCTGATTATGACAAATGTTACAAAAATATTTCGAAATATTACGTTTTTGTTTTTATTTTTACAAAACCTATGTTATAATAAAAATATATGTAAGTAAAAATAATTACAAAGGAGGATTAGAAAAATGAATAAACGTTGGTACACTAAGCAAGAGAATCGTTTCTCCATTCGCAAATATTCTGTTGGTGCAGCTTCTGTCTTGCTTGCAACCCTTTCTTTTATGTCTAGCCAAATTGCAACTGCTGATGAGATTCAGTCAACGACGCCTAGTGAAGAAAATCCAGTTCTTGTTAGTCCTCCGATTGTGACTAGAGAGTTAGTTGAAACTATTTCGGAGACTACAAGTGCCAGCGTGACTACAAGTAGCCTAGGGACACAGACAGAGGCTACTATGACTGAGGTTCCGACTGTTCCAGTACCAGAAATTCCTAAGCAAGGGACTTATACATTTACTGAAAAGACTGGAATCAAAAATGAACCTGCTATCGCTAGCCCGGATCAATTTTATTATGATAAGGGGCAAAAGGTCATCTATGATAAGGTTATGACAGCGGATGATTATCAGTGGATTTCCTATGTTTCCTTCAGTGGTACTCGTCGTTACGCCCCTATCAATAAGCTAACAAAAACAGAACCAACGACTACATTAGTTACTGATAAGCCTGTTGAAACTCCGGCAACCAACCAAACTCAAACCGCAGAGACTTCCCTCAAATTAGCTCCTCAAGGTAGCTACACCTTTACCGAGCGTGTAGGTGTCAAACGCGAAGCCAAAATGACCAGTCCAGATGTTGCTTTTTATGATAAGGGTATGAAGGTCAACTATGACAAGGTCATCACCGCTGACAGTCATCAGTGGTTGAGTTACATTTCCTTCGGTGGCGGCCGTTCTTATATTCCAGTGGCTAAAGTTGCACCTGTAAGCACTCCAACCGTTCACAAACCTGCTGAAACTGCCACACCTGTATCAGAACTCCCTAAAGCTGGTACTTATCGTTTTACTCAAGATATGCCTATCCGCAATCAGCCTAAAATGAGTAGCCCAGCGGAATATTTTTATCAAAAAGGTGAGAAAGTCAATTACGATTCAACACTGGTAGCGGATGACCATAATTGGATTTCTTATGTTTCTTACAATGGAACTCGTCGTTACATTGCCATTTCAAAAGTCGCTACACCAGTCACTCCGGTGGTTCAAACTCCACCAACAACCCAAACTGAAACCGCAGAAGCGTCTCTCAAATTAGCTCCTCAAGGTAGCTACACCTTTACCGAGCGTGTAGGTATCAAACGTGAAGCCAAAATGACCAGTCCAGATGTTGCCTTTTACGACAAGGGCATGAAGGTCAATTATGACAAGATTATCACCGCCGATAATCATCAGTGGTTGAGCTACATTTCCTTCAGCGGCGGTCGTTATTATATTCCAGTGGCTAAGGTTGCACCTGTAACCACTCCAACCGTTCACAAACCTGTTGAAAGTCCAAAACCAGACAAACCAACTGTCACCCCAGTAACATCCCAAACTGAAACCTCAGAAGCGTCTCTCAAATTGGCAGCACAAGGTAGCTACACCTTTACCGAGCGTGTGGGTGTTAAACGTGAAGCCAAATTGTCTAGCCCAGATGTAGCCTTCTATGATAAGGGTATGAAAGTTAACTACGATAAAGTTATCACCGCCGATAATCATCAGTGGCTAAGCTACATTTCCTTCAGCGGCGGTCGTTCTTATATTCCAGTGGCTAAGGTTGCACCTGGAACTGTTGAAAGTCCAAAACCAGACAAACCAACTGTCACCCCAGCAACAACCCAAACTGAAACCGCAGAAGCGTCTCTCAAGCTAGCTCCGCAAGGCACCTACACCTTTACTGAGCGTGTTGGAGTAAAACGCGAAGCCAAAATGACCAGTCCAGATGTTGCCTTTTACAACAAGGGCATGAAGGTCAACTATGACAAGGTTATCACCGCCGATAATCATCAGTGGTTGAGCTACATTTCCTTCAGCGGCGGTCGTTCTTATATCCCAGTGGCTAAGCTGACTGATAAGGCTGACAAACCAGCAGTTTCAAATCTTTCGACTGAGACACAGGCAAATCAAGCCAAGCTTACCTTCAACGGTCAATACTACAGCGTTGATGGCAAGTACGGTCCAGTTATCATTGTCAATAAACAGCATGGACTGGCTTCCACCTATAACCCAGGTGAGAATCCGACTGCTCGTAACGCTTATCAGAACTTGCGCAATGACATGATCCGCCAAGGATTCAACGTTGGCAAGGCCTACAGTGGCTTCCGTAGCTATGAGACCCAGCAGACTCTCTATCTGAACTATGTTCAACGTGATGGGCAGGCTGCGGCGGATCATTACTCAGCTCGCCCAGGTCACAGTGAGCACCAGACTGGTTTAGCCTTTGACCTGACAGATGCTTCAGGCGCTTTATTGACAAATAGCAGAGCAGAGCAGTGGCTCAAGGACAATGCCCACAAGTACGGCTTCGTTGTTCGCTACCTACCAGGAAAAGAAGCAGTGACAGGCTATATGTCTGAGCCATGGCATCTCCGTTACGTTGGTAAGGAAGCCAAGGATATTTACCAATCTGGTCTGACTCTTGAGGAATATTACGATATTCCAGGGGGAGATTATCAGAAGAAACAAACTGTCCAAGCTAATCAAGCTAACAGTGGTGCTACAAATGTCTCTGTTCAGCCATTGCCAGCAAAAGGAACCTACCGTTTTACCAAGGGAGCAGTTGTCCGAAACGCAGCAAAATCTACGAGCCCAGCTCTTTACACCTTCGCAGCCGGTGAAAGCATCAATTACGACCGTGTGGTGAAAGAAGACGGTAAAACCTGGTTATCCTATATTGCCTATAGTGGAAATCGTCGCTATGTTCAAATTGCTTAAATGAGCTAGCCCCTTTTCCAAAACTCACTTGTTCAGCATAATTCAAGTGAGTTTTTTTCACCTCTTTTTACAAATGAGGCTTTTCTATGCTATACTAGTAAGGGTAAATTCGAGACGGAGGAATCATGAAAAAGGTTATTAGTTTAGTATTGTTGGTTTGTTGGTGCTTCACCCCCCTACAGTCTGTTTTGGCTGCAGAGTCAATTGTAGACATTGCCAAGGCGGCAGGTTATCCAGCTAGTGAAGAGACTGCGCCAAAGAGCTCTATTGTTATCAATGCAGACAATGGTCAGATTTTATGGGACGACAATGGAGATTTAGTGCGCGATCCAGCAAGCACGAGCAAGGTAATGGTGGTGTATTTGACTCTAGAAGCCATTAGTCAGGGAAAAATTACCCTAGACACAGAAGTGGTTGCGACAGAGCAAGACCAGGCTATTGCCCAAATCTATGCCTTGAGTAATAATAATATCCTTGCAGGTGTTAGTTACAAAGTCAGAGAGTTGCTGACTATGACCCTGGTTCCCTCGTCCAATGTGGCGACACTGATGTTGGCACATTTGATTTTTGAAGGGGATGACGCTGGATTCCTTACATTGATGAATGATACGGCCCAGGCTCTGGGAATGAAGAATACGGTATTTTACAACGCGACGGGGGCTATTACAGAGGCCTATGAAGGTTTATATGCTCCGGAGGGAGTTGATCAAAGCCTGGCCAATGAATCAACCGCTAAGGATTTGGCTATTCTTGGCTATCATATGATTAAACGCCACCCAGAGGTTCTGGAATTCACAAATGCGACCAAGGTGACAGTCAAAGAAGGTACTCCGAATGAGGAATCGTTTGAGGCCTATAACCACTCTCTGCCTGGTGATCCTATGGGAATTGAAGGGGTAGACGGTCTGAAAACGGGCTCTAGCCCAAGTGCTGGTTACAATTCGATTGTCACTGCTAAACGGGGTGATACCCGCCTGATTACGGTAGTTCTAGGAGCGAGCGAGTGGGGCGATCCAGAGGGTGAATTTGTTCGTCATTATTATGTCAATGGCCTCTTGGAAAAAAGCTTCGCAGACTATAAACAGGCTACGGTTCTTGAACCTGGGAAACACACTGTAAATGGTGAGGAAATCCGTATTGAACAGCCCTTGACCGGTTTGGTTAAGGAGGGGGAAGAGCCAAGTCTGACTATTGAAAATAATAAGGTCTTGCTTGCAAATTCTATTGATTCAAGTAAGGGAGTGGACATTGTCGAAGAAAAACCTATGGTAGATACGGTTCTTGAAACGACTAGTTCCCTCATTTCCTCTCCGCTAATGCCTTATATCCTCTTGGGACTGGGAATTTTCTTTGGTCTGTTGGTGCTCCTTTTTATCATTTCACGCATCAAGAAAAAACGCCGGAGGGTGCGTGCTGGTGGCCGACGAGGGTCTAGATAGTAAATATGATATCGAGGGGGCTAAGTAAGCCTCCTTTTTCATCTACATGGTATAATATTCCTATGACAGTTATTGAACAGATTGAAACAGTAAAAAAAGATAAATTGGGCTTACTGACGGTGCTCTGCGGTGAGGACGTGGGTCAATACCAGATAGCCAAGGACCGCCTGCTGCAACAGTTGGAGTTTGATCCGGCGGACTTGACCTATGCTTATTTTGATATGTCTGAGGCGGATTACAGCCAGGTGGATTTAGATTTGGTGTCCCTACCCTTTTTCTCGGATGAGAAAGTGGTCATTTTGGATTATTTTGCGGATATTACGTCTGATAAAAAGCGCTATTTGACGGATGATGAGCTCAAGCTTTTTGAGGGGTATTTGGAAAATCCGGTTGAGACGACGCGTTTGGTCATCCTAGCCCCTGGTAAGCTAGATAGCAAGCGCCGTTTGGTGAAAATTCTCAAACGAGATGGACTGATTCTGGAGGCCAATCCTCTCAAGGATAATGATTTGAAGGCTCATTTTCAGAAAGAAATTGGTCGCCTGGGGCTCAATCTAGATGCCCAGACCTATCACTATCTCTTGGTCAAATCCAATTTTGAATTTGCTGAAGTCAGTAAAAATCTAGTCTTTCTCCAATCCTATAAGGGGCAGGAGCAGATTTCACAGGAGGACATTGATGCGGCTATTCCTAAGACCCTGCAGGATAATATTTTCGACCTGACCCAGCTGGTCCTCCAGTCTAAGATGGATGAGGCAAGGAGCCTGGTGCGGGACTTACGCCTGCAAGGGGAGGATGAGATTAAACTGATTGCGATTATGCTGACCCAGTTTCGAACCTATCTGCAGGTGCAAATCATGCAGGAGCAGGGGCGGAGTGAGCAGCAGATGGTGGCGGAATTGTCTGAGATTTCGGGGCGCAAGGTCAATCCTTATCAGATTAAGTTTGCCCTGCGTGACTCAAGGCATCTGTCGGTAGGCTTTCTCAAGAAGGTGGTGCGCTTGCTGATTGAGACGGATTACCAGATAAAGACTGGAGTCATGGACAAGGATTACCTGTTTGACTTGGCCCTGCTTAAAATCGCTACGAGTTGATTTGAGGCAATGGAGATGATAAAACTTGAAAAAAAGAAGTCATAAGTTATAATAAAAATATAAAAGGAGTTAGCTCCAACTAACTCCTGCGAAAATCCGTTTAAGACGGTTATTTCTTTTTATCTGTAAGCAGGTTTAGCGCTATGACAAGTGTTAATAGGTTGATGGTAAAACCGCCAAACTCTAGCATCACTTGCAAAGCCTCTGCTGTGGACAAAAGTTGTTACTCATTTCTAATAGGATTTTATTGGCTATGTGCATAGGCATCACCGTACTTTCAAAAATAATTAAAGGGGATTGTAGAAGCAGTCCCTATCTCCCGCCATCACAATTGTAATAACGGGTAGAAAATAGTTATTGATGTTTTACTATCTAATATACTGTCTCACTCTGCTCAAAATCGCTACGTCGTGATTTTCAGACAAATAAATTGAAAAGGCTGCCAGAAAGCGGTAAAATAAAACTATCAAATTGATAGGAGAATTCGATTATGGCAATTATTTTACCAGACCTACCTTACGCTTACGACGCTTTGGAGCCACACATTGATGCAGAGACAATGACGCTTCACCATGACAAGCACCATGCGACTTATGTGGCAAATGCCAATGCAGCGCTTGAGAAGCATCCTGAAATCGGTGAAGACTTGGAAGCTCTTCTTTCAGATGTTGAGTCTATTCCAGCGGACATCCGTCAAGCTTTGATCAACAATGGTGGTGGTCACCTCAACCACGCGCTTTTCTGGGAATTGCTTTCGCCAGAAAAAACAGAAATTTCAGCAGAATTGGCAGCGGACATCGATGCAACATTTGGTTCATTTGATGACTTCAAAGAAGCTTTCACAACTGCAGCAACAACTCGTTTTGGTTCAGGTTGGGCTTTCTTGGTTGTTAACAAAGAAGGCAAGTTGGAAGTTATTTCAACAGCCAACCAAGATACACCGATCATGCAAGGTTTGAAGCCAATCTTGGCCTTGGATGTTTGGGAACATGCCTACTACCTCAACTACCGCAACGTTCGTCCAAACTACATCAAAGCATTCTTTGAAGTCATTAACTGGGACAAAGTAAACGAGCTTTATAAAGCGGCTAAATAACAGACAGAACAAGTGGGGAAACCTGCTTGTTTTTTGTTGTATGATAGTTTATGCTCCTAGAAACAAAATATCGAATGAAATAAGAAATTCACCTCCATTTTCATAATATTTCTGATTTTTTCACTACAATTTCACATAAAGCGAACATTTATCGTTATTTTTATAAAAAACGTTGTTTTATCTTGCCTTTTGCTGAGAATAGGATTATGATAATTATATAAAAATAATATAAGAACAAGGAGTCATTCTGATGAAGAATATTCGTTTGAAGTCTAGTATCTTGGCCTTGGTAGCTGGTTTTAGTGTGGCAGCTACGCAAACCACCCTGGCAGATGAGTTGGCTGTGCAAATCATGGGTGTCAACGATTTCCACGGTGCATTGGATACAACTGGTACAGCTCGTTTGGAGGGGGAAACTGTCCGTAACGCTGGTACAGCGGCCTTGCTAGATACCTACATGGATGATGCTCAAGTAGAATTTGAAGCAGAAGCAACAGCTAAAGAAATTCCAGCGGAATCTATCCGTGTTCAGGCTGGTGATATGGTTGGTGCCAGTCCAGCCAACTCAGGCCTCTTGCAGGATGAGCCAACTGTCAAAGTCTTCAATGAAATTGGCGTTGAATACGGAACCTTGGGTAACCACGAGTTTGACGAAGGTTTGGCAGAATTCGACCGTATCGTGACTGGTCAGGCCCCAGAAGCTGGAAAATTCAACCCAATCGTGGATAGTTATGACCGCCAGGCTTCTACGCAGGAAATTGTCATCGCAAACGTGGTAGATAAGGCAACAGGCGAAATTCCATTTGGCTGGAAACCATATGCTATCAAGACCATTCCTGTTAATGATAAAGTTGCCAATATCGGCTTTATCGGTGTGGTAACAACAGAAATTCCAAACCTTGTCTTGAAGGCAAACTACGAACAATATGACTTCCTTGACGAGGCAGAAACCATTGCCAAATATTCTAAGGAATTGAACGACCAAGGTGTCAAGGCGATTGTTGTTCTTGCCCACGTTCCTGCTACAAGTAAGGAAGGTGTGGCAGCTGGTGCAGCAGCGGATATGCTGGAAAAACTCAATAGCCTCTACCCAGAAAACTCAGTGGACCTTGTCTTTGCGGGTCACAACCATGTCGCAGTAAATGGCACAGCGGGCAATACCTTGATTGTCCAAGCAACTTCACAAGGTAAGGCCTTTGCGGATGTTCGTGCTATTTATGAGACAGACATCGCAGACTTTGTGGCTATTCCAACGGCGACTATCAAGGCAGTAGCACCTGACCAAAAAACACCGTCCGCAACCATCCAGGCCATTGTCGATGAGGCAAATACCATCGTCAAACAAGTGACAGACAAGAAAATTGCGACTGCGGCGTCTACAACAGCCATTTCTCGTGAAGTTAATAAATTCAAAGAAAGTGCAGTCGGAAATCTGGTGACAACTGCCCAGCTGGAAATCGCTAGAAAATCTGGCTACAATGTTGATTTCGCCTTTACAAACAACGGTGGTATCCGTGCAGACCTGGCTGTTCAAGAAGATGGTACAGTGACGTGGGGTGCTGCACAGGCTGTTCAGCCATTTGGTAACATCTTGCAAGTGGTGGAAATGACTGGTGAGCAAATCTATACTGCCCTCAATGAGCAGTATGATGACACGGAAAAATATTTCTTGCAAATCTCTGGCTTGAAATATACCTACACCCATGCGGATAATCCTACAGATGAAGTGCCATACAAGGTTGTCAAAGCCTACACAGCTGATGGGCAAGAATTGGACCCAGCTAAGACCTATACCCTGGTTATCAACGACTTCCTCTTTGGTGGTGGCGATGATTTCTCTATCTTCAAGGAAGCAAAATTGATTGGGGCCATCAATCCAGATACAGAAGTCTTTGTTGAATACCTCTCAGACTTGGAAAAAGCTGGTCAGAAAATCACTGCTCAAATCGATGGTCGTAAGCAATTTATCGAGAAAGAAGAGCCAGCTCCAATTGAGGAAGAAACTTCACCGTCAGACCAAACTCCTAAGCCAACCCCAGAAGACCCAACTGATCCAAAACCAGAACCAGAACAAAAACCAACTCGACCAACCGACCCAATCATAGACCCAACCACAGAACCAAAGCCAACTCTAGCTAGCAAGGAAGAGAAAACATTGCCAAATACTGGTCAATCTGACTTGACAGCTCTAGCTAGCAAGGAAGAGAAAACATTGCCAAACACTGGTCAATCTGACTTGACAGCTCTCCTTATCAGTTTGGGTGGTTTGGTATCACTGGGTACAGCTGTTTCAATTAAGCGCAAAGAAGTTTAATAAGCTCCTTACGCTTGATAGCAAGCGGGTTTCAATCCTGCTTGCTTTTTGTGTATTCCTTTTCAAAATGAAGATTATTTTGATATAATGAATATAGGGATTGCTAAAAATTAAGCTAAATGACACCGGTGTCACCACGTGGATGTTCAATAGCCGTAGAGAAATAGGATGAGGAGTGCCATGATTACAACTGACCAGTATATGTACCTGAAAAACCATCCAAGCTTTAATCAGCTGTCCGTGGAGCATTTTGATCAGCTGGCTAAGGAAATCCGTTTTCGGAGGATTCCCAAGGGTCAGGTCATTTTCTATGCGGAAGACAAGCGTGACTATCTCTTTGTCATCGGCAAGGGTTATGCGCGGATTGAGCAGTATGATGAGACGGACACTTACAGCTACCTGGATTACATTCGGCAGGGCGGTTCATTTCCTTTTGGAGATATGTTTCAGGACAAGACCTACCATTATACGGCCATTGCCATCACGGACTTGGAGTTCTTTATTATTCCTATGGCTCTTTATGAAAAGTATTCCATGCGCAATCCGAGGCAATTGGTCTATATCAATAGAAAATTGTCCAATATCCTGCGTTTTCAGGAGCTGCGTTTGCGCAATGCCATGGTGTCAAAGGCCAGTAGTCGAGTGGTTCAGGTCTTAGCCTTACTTTACTGGGACATGTGTCGGCGAGAGTCCTTGGAGGAATTACCGTTTGACATTAGCATCCAAGAGATTGCCCGCCTGGCGGCTACGACTAGGGAAACTGCTAGCCATGTCTGCAAGGAATTAAAGGAAGCTGATAAAATCGCTTACGGCCACAAGCGCCTGACCTACAAGGATGTTCCTTTCTTCCTCAAAAGTTTAAATTAGTTGATTCTCCTTCCTAGACAAGTCCGTTGGGCTTGTCTTTTAGTTTTTATAAACCATTACATAAAAATAAGAAAATTTCAGTCATATTGCTTGAAAAAAATGAGGGGCAGGTTATACTGGAATAAGTGCATAGTTTAGATGTCCAAACATCCATTCTCCTGTAAATAAATTAGGAGGATGTTTTTTTATGAAACGAAAAAAATCATTCGATTGATACGCAACGAAGCAGAGATTCTCTATTCGTAAGTACCATTTCGGTGTAGCCAGTGTCTTGCTGGGTGTGGCTCTTGCGACCGTTGCGGGTGCAGAGACAGCTTCAGCAAAGTAGACTCTGCTGCAACCAACGCTGAGCTTGTAACAGCTACAGCAGAAACTCCAGTGGCTGAACCAGCTACAACTGACACAGTGACACCTGATTCAGTTGTTGAATCAGTACCAGCAGAAGTGACTGCGGAACCTGTAGTTGAAGCGACATCAGCAGTACCAACTGTTGCGAAACTACAGTTGTAGAACCTGCCCCAGTTGTGGAAGAGGTTGCCCCTGTCGTAGTACGTACAGCTCAAATTGCTTACAAGGTTGTCCAAACAGATATTGAGATAAATACGTCTTACAAGGTTGGTCAAGTAATGAATGCCTCTGTACCAACTACGGAAGCAGTAGCGAGCACAGAAGTTTCTTACACAATCGATCCTTCATAAGTAAGCTCAGGCTATGAACTTGCGGATGGCCAATTGACGACTGTTACCAAGACTATCGTTGAAGGTCAAAACAGCACAAACATCCTTGCTTTCTCAATCGTTAATAAAAAAGAAGAGCTGGCTGGATCAGCAACGACAGGCGAAGCAGCTGCGGATGGCACAACTGGCTTCCGTGCGATGACTGTTCCTGCAGATTCAACATTACCAGGTGAAGGTGGCGATGTCCCAGTTATTCCACACGTTCCAGGTTGTGTTCCGGTTGATCCAGGTACGAATGAGCCGTTGAAACCAGTAAATCCAGAAGATCCATCTAAAGGCTTCATTCCACCGGTTCCAAGCAATCCAGGTGAAGATACACATATTCCTTATGTACCAGTTAAGGATGATGGTCAACCAGGTGAGCCAGGCACTGATGATAAGCCAGGTGGACCAAATGGTGGCGATAACAACCCAGGCGGTAACAACCCAGGTGCCGACACTCCAGCACAACCATTTTCAGCTGGACAATTGCCAAACACTGGTGAATCTTCATCAGAAGCAGGTGTTCTCGGAGCAGCAATGCTGGTTGCAGCCCTTGGCCTTGCAGGCAAACGCCGTCGTCGCGAAGACTAGGCAACAACTTCCCATCTTAGCATGGGGATCATTGAGTAGAGGCAGTCAGCCCTATCTGCTGAGGGCCTCTCCTCTTGATTATATTAAGCTTCTTATGATGTGATTGGAAACGTCCTCCCTCTTAACCAATCGCATCTGTAGGAGATAGACTCTATTGTCAAAACTGACAGGAGAGTTTTTTGTTACTTTTAACAAAAAAATAAATATCCCAATTTGTCAAGTCAAGTGCAACAAGTTCATTGATAACTAGAGATCCAGAGGTTAAGCTGTCTGGGCTAGCCCAAACAGAA